>JANQQH010000123.1 GCA_028285025.1 Hyphomicrobiaceae bacterium
ATCGGGTCTTTCAGTCATTGCTGGCGTCATCATTTTAAGCCGGGAAATTTTGGTTTCTGGTCTGCGCGAATTTTTAGGCCAACTTTCTGTCAGCGTGCCAGTGACAAAAATTGCCAAATTCAAGACAGCAGCACAGCTAGGGGCACTTGGCGCCCTCTTGGCTGCCCCCTTAATTGATAATCAAGCGCTCTACATCTTGATTATTGGTGACACCTTGTTATGGATCGCCGCCCTATTGACCCTATATACTGGGTTCGACTATTTGCGCGTGGGGCTTAAATATTTGATTGACGAAGACACAAAAGGCCAGATGTGATGAAATTATTATATTTTGCCTGGGTTCGAGAAAAAATTGGCAAATCTGAAGAAGTCATTGAGCTTCCTGAAAACGTGGCTACAATTGCAGACCTCATCAATTGGTTGGTCGAACAAGGCCCTGAATACAAACAAGCCTTTGCCGCAAAGTCGACCATCAATGCTGCGATTGATCAAACCCATGTAAGTCATAACACCCAGCTTAACAACGCCAATGAAATCGCCTTTTTCCCACCTGTCACAGGGGGCTAAAACAAACGATGCCCATCCGTGTTCAAACTGAAAATTTTGATATTCAAGCTGAGATAGAAAAATTACGCCAAGACCGGCGCGATGTTGGCGCCATTGTCACCTTCACAGGTACAGTCAGAGACATGGCCAAAGGTAAACCAATCACCTCCATGGAGCTAGAACACTACCCCGGCATGACAGAAAAACAATTGTCTGAAATTGAACAACAAGCCCATGAGCGCTGGCCTTTGCTAGGCAGCACCATCATTCACCGCTACGGCAAGCTGGAGCCAGGCGATAATATTGTGCTTGTCATAACACTGTCATCTCATCGCCAAGCCGCCTTTGAAGCAGCCCAATTCCTCATGGACTTTTTAAAAAGCAAAGCCCCCTTTTGGAAAAAAGAAACGCCCTTAAAGGGACAAGCCAATTGGGTCGATGCAAAAGAAAGTGATACTGACGCCCTAACCCGTTGGGGCGATGAAACAAGCAAACAATAGCTTATTAGCGCTAAATCTACAAAAATCAATAAAACCAGCTGGTAATTTAAATTTTAGCCTCTATATATACTTTGTATAAGTCTTCAAGAGGGCCTGATACATCGACTGGAAATATTGACAAAACAAAGCTCGAAGTTTTATAACTTAAACATTGTATGTATGCTTAAAGCTCGGTCGTGAACCGGCTGTTTTTAATGCCCCCTTTATGCTCAATTTGAGCATAAAGGCACTATAAAGACAAAATGCCCTTTGGCCATTACCTGTTAAATGCGAAGAAAAAACAAGGCCAAAAGTTTTAAAAAGAAAAGAGGTCTGCCATGGCGTATATTGAAAAGGAATTTGCACCAACAGTTGCTGACAATCCCCTTCCATACACGCCTGAAGTTGCGCGTGAAATGGCCCCGCTGTATGAAAAAGTTAAAGAGGTCATCCCCCCTGTTGAATGGCCTCAAATGGCCCCGCTTATCAAAGCCATCAATGAACTTAAAAAACAGCGTAATGCTGTGATTTTGGCTCATAATTATATGACACCAGAAATTTTCCATTGTATTTCTGATTTTATGGGCGACAGTTTGCAATTAGCAGTGGAGGCAAGCAAGGTCGATGCAGATGTGATTTTACAATGCGGTGTACACTTTATGGCTGAGACCTCAAAACTGATGAATCCTGCCAAGACCGTTTTAATTTCTGACAGCAAAGCTGGCTGCTCACTGGCAGAATCCATCACCCCACAAGATGTACGCGCACTGCGTGAGGCTTATCCAGGCGTGCCAATCGTGACTTACGTTAACACCTCAGCTGCTGTGAAAGCGGAGTGTGACATCTGCTGCACCTCCTCTAACGCGGTAAAAATTGTTGAAAGCTTTGACAGTGATAAAGTGATCATGGTGCCAGATGAATATTTGGCCAAATATGTCGCGACCCAAACTGACAAAGAAATCATCGCCTGGAAAGGCCATTGCGAAGTGCATGAACGCTTTACAGCCACAGAGCTGGAAGAATATCGCGAAGCCAACCCTGGCATGAAAATCATTGCTCATCCAGAATGCCCACCAGAAGTAATAGAAGCGTCTGACTTTACCGGCTCCACCTCTGGCATGATAAATTGGGTCAAAGACAACAGACCAAACAAGGTTATGCTCGTCACCGAATGCTCAATGAGTGACAATGTTGCAGTTGAAACACCTGGTGTAGAATTTATCCGCCCATGCAACTTTTGCCCTCACATGAAGCGCATCAGCCTAAATAATGTCTATGAAGCCTTGCTAGATCTAAAAGAGGAAGTAACCATAGACCCAGCTGTCGCCAAAAAAGCGCGCGCCAGCGTTGAACGCATGATCCAGGTGGCATCCTAACCAAAAGGAAAAAGGGGAAAGAAGGCAAAAACCGCACCTTTCCCCTGTAACTTAACAAACAATGTCCACCCCAAGCGGCACTTTGCAAACAACTGACACATCCCAAGCCATTGTGATTATTGGCGCAGGCCTTGCTGGCCTGTTTACCGCTCTTCAACTTGCCCCGCTCCCCACCATCGTTATTGCCGCCAAAGCTTTGGGCGCAGGTACATCTAGTTTATGGGCCCAAGGGGGCATTGCCGCAGCTGTGGGCCAAGGCGATACCCCGCAAGCCCACGCCCAAGACACCATTATCGCCGGCGCCAGCTTGGTAAATGAAGGCATTGCCCTCAGTGTAGCCCAAGAGGCACCAGAGCGCATCAGAGACCTACTGGAATACGGCGTGCCCTTTGACAAAGACTTAGCCGGCAAACTTGATTTAGGGTTAGAGGCCGCCCACTCTGCCAACAGAATCGTCCATGTGCAAGGAGACCGCGCCGGAGCGGCCATCATGCAGGCCCTCATAACAGCCGTTAAACAGACCCCTTCCATTCAGGTTCTCGAACAAGTTGAAGTGCACAAGCTAGAAGCAAAAGAAGGGCAAATGACCGCTGTCTACCTATGGCCCTCCCAAGCCAAAGGCTACGGCCCCGGAGAGCATTTACAAACCTCTAATGTTATTCTTGCCACTGGCGGGGTCGGGCATCTATACAGCCAAACCACCAACCCTGAAATGTCCAGAGGGGAAGGCATAGCCATGGCAGCCCGCATTGGTGCACAGATCCGTGACCCGGAATTCGTTCAATTTCACCCCACCGCAATTAACAGCACCAAAGACCCTGCCCCCCTTGTCACCGAAGCGCTCAGAGGCAAAAGGGCAAAACTAGTCGACAAACAAGGCAAAAGGTTTATGCCCCCCATACACGAAAAGGGCGAACTGGCCCCCCGTGATATCGTTGCCCGGGCTGTTTTCAATCAAAACAAAAAAGAAGGTGCTTTTTTAGACTGCACCCATTTGACTGATCTGGCTAAACGCTTCCCAACCGTATTTGAAAACTGCACAGCCACAAGCATTGATCCAACAAAACAGCCCATCCCTGTTGCCACCGCTGCCCACTTTCATATGGGCGGCGTCAAAACTGATGAGACAGGGCAAAGCACAATTAAAGGCCTATGGGCATGCGGCGAAGTGGCCTCAACGGGGCTGCATGGAGCCAATCGTTTGGCTTCCAATTCATTGCTAGAGGCTGTTGTTTTTGCCAAACGCATTGCCAAGACCATTAAGGCGCAACAAGGTGCACCCACTCCGCCAGATCAAATTGATCTAACAAACATCACTTTTGCCAAAGTCGAGCCCATCGATTTGCGCGATGATGTTATGACCCTGCGTCGTTTAATGTCTGAGCATGTCGGCGTTGAGCGCAATGAAAAGGGTTTAAAACATGCCCTAAATAAGCTTGAACAACTCGCCCCTAAACTTAATCAAAGTGAGCGCTATAAAAACATGCTTATCACAGCTAAATTTATCACTTATGCTGCCTTAAAACGCGTTGAAAGCCGTGGCAGTCATTACCGCACAGATGCCCCCTCAACAAATGACAAAGCGGGGCACACAACACTTCACTTAAACGACATTGCACGTCAAGAAAGCTAAACTTATGACAGCCCTTCCCCCCATTGGTTTGATTGAAAACTGCGTTGCTCTTGCTCTGGAAGAAGACCTTGGCCTTGGCGGGGATCGCACCACCAATTCTATTTTTCCCGCCAATACCCAAGGAAGTGCTGTCATAGCAGCCAGAGCCAGCGGCATTCTGGCAGGCCAAGCCTTTGCCACAGAAAGCTTTGAACAAATCGAGCCGACATGCGAAATTATTTGGCACAAACAAGATGGCGACCCATTAAACCCAAATGAGACAATCGCAACAATTGAAGGCAAAATCAGAACCATCTTAACGGGAGAGCGCACGGCCTTAAATTTCTTAGGACACTTGTCAGGCATCGCCACGTTAACCGCTAAGTATGTAAAGGCAATTGAAGGCACTAGTGCCCATATTGTTGACACCAGAAAAACCACACCAACTTTGCGCTTTGCAGAAAAATATGCCGTGCGTGTGGGCGGAGGGCAAAATCATCGTTTGCGCCTTGATGATGCTATTTTGATTAAAGACAACCACATTGCCTTTGCTGGCGGGATCGAGCAAGCAATAACAAAAGCCCGGCAAGACAACGGCCATATGATCAAAATTGAAGTGGAAGTGGACATCCTAGACCAACTCAAACAGTGCCTTGACCATAAGATCGACGCTGTTTTGCTAGACAATATGGCACCAAAAACGTTAAAAACAGCCGTAGAGATGGTTGATGGAAAAATCATGACTGAGGCTTCCGGCGGGGTCACTCTAGACACTGTGCGCGCCATTGCGCAAACCGGAGTAGACATCATTTCTGTTGGCGCACTCACCCATTCTGCCCCCTGCCTTGATCTTGGCCTTGATATTGACATAGCTGATGCCTAATAATGAACTTAAACCAAAAACAATTAAGCTGGATCGTTATTCATGAAAGCTGGTGAAATATTAACCATCGTCCTGATCATTTGGATCATCGTGCCGGTCATTGCGGCCTATTTATCTGCGCGCAAAAAGCGAGACACCAATTTTTGGGTGTTTGCCTGTGTGCTCTTTCCCCCCTTAGTGCTTTTTTTGCTCTTTTTACCCAAAAGAGATCATGCCCCAACAAAGCAATTTGGCGAAGATCGCGAAAACGACGACAGCTTTTTCCCGCGCCGCGACTAAAACCTAAATTTCCAAAGCCCACAAAAAAAGCCCCACTCAAATCCGGGGCTTTTTTATTAATCTATAACAAACTCACTCAAGATTAGCGAATAGCAATCTCAGTTGGCTGCGTAAAGTATTTGGCCTTATAGAAAATATGAGCACCAATGCGTTTAATCCGTTTCATAGAACGACGCCATTTTGGGCTAACATAAGTGGCATGATAATGGCTTGAATGGCCAATATCCGCTAACCAAACTTTACCATCAGTAACCCTCTTAGCCAGCTTTTCTGCAATCTCCCAACGCTTTTTGTCTTTTGGCTTATCTGCCAATCCATCACAAGCAAACGAGAACTGACAAGCATTACGCTTATGGGCCCCTTCATAAACCACGCCGCAAACTGTATCCGCATAATAGCGGCTACGCACCCGATTCATGATCACCTGAGCCACAGCAATCTGGCCTTTAATCGGCTCACTGCGCGCTTCAAAGTAAATGGCTGTTGCCAAGCAGCGGTTTTCACGACGCCGGAATTCACCTTCCGTCAATCCACCAAAAAACTTGCGTTTACCACGCCCAAGGGCCGCCACTTGCTTAACTTCAAGCCCTGTAAATTCTGGTTTTGCATTGACCTGAATTTCAGATCGATACAACCCTTTTGAATGAGAAGCTAAAGTTTTTCCTGAAAAATGCGCATGATTGTCTATTTCAAACACACCAGCCACACGTTGTTGATTGATAATTGGCAATCCAGCAGTAACTTTCCCCTTATTCAAGAGGCCAACCGGATCATGTTTAGAAACCAGGCTTGCCACTTGCACCTGCGTCCTGTGTCCCTTAGCAACGCGGTTTACCACCTGCTTGGAAGGATAGATATTCGTAACACTACCATCATCAGAAGCAGGAATTTCACCATTTTCAACAGCTAGCTCTGCCTGCCGACGCCGTTCTTCATAATCAGTGCTATTTGCTACGCGTTGGCGATAAAGCAAATCTGCCCGTGGCCCCTTGCCTTTTATATCAAATAGATCATTAGCCTCAGCAATGATTGGCAAGATCGGCTGACGGGCATCTGGGATTTTGCCATCATAATCAGCACCCTCACCAGATAACGACAATTCAAGATTTAACCTGTAAACAGCCAGCATATCACCATTGCCAGCAATATAACCCACACCTAAAAAGGGTATAGCCAATGCAGTAATTGCTAAATAATGAAGCGGCGATAATATTATACGGGACATTCCCTTAACTACCTTAAATCCTAATTAATATCTTAATGTACAGACCACTATGACACATACCACTGTGATACATACCAACAAAACACAACTCAGTTAAAATGCCTTTAACTGATTAACAAACGTTAATTTTGGTAAAATTATGTAACTGCGCAAACTTATTGATTCGCAAGCCTTTCAGACCAAACAAACCATTTTTTTCCAAACCTTAAATGATGTCTTTCGTTAAATTCGCGGCGATCTTTAAATTCGCGGCGAAATTGAGCATACTTACAAACAAGTTGCAACCACCTGTAACCCTTATAGGCTCTGAACTGTGCTATTTTAGCAACTTTAAAATCAAGTCCTTTAACGATTCAGACTTTTTTGCCCTTGTATTTTAGCTCTTAAATATAACCACCAACCAACTCTTAGTTCATTGATTCATAGTAATTTTTAATAATTCAATACACTGAAATGAAAAGAAAGTGGAGAATTAACGAGACAACAACGATCAACTTCTATCAGCATGTTGAAAAACTCTTCAAACAAGAATGTTCAAAATGGTCAATCTTATACGACCGGGGGCCGATAGTCTTAAAAAATAATATTTTTCATGAGGCTTGATAGCAAAGGAAAAGGCGCAAAGTTATAAAATAAATATAAATATATCAATTAATTAGAGAAACCTTTATTTGATTAGCAAACGATTGATACAAACTAAATGGGCCTGTGATTGCGCCTGATAATTGATCTTTCACAAGTGCAAACCCTTTTTGCCCAAAATCACGCAAAACGAAACTCTTCAGCCACATTTTTGCCTGATTTAGTCTCTGTTCGCTCAAAAGATCCTCACTTTCAAGCCAATCATGGTGCTTGTTAAGCGCCGCGACCAATTCATCAAGCCCTTCCTCTTTAACCGCAGAAAGCTTTAAAACCTGCACACGATAATCACTATCTTCATGAGATGTAATAGACAAAGCCCCAACCAAATCAGACAAAGCCCGCTCAGCCTGCCCGCCTATATCAGCCTTTGTCACCACAGCAATATCAGGAATTTCCATAATCCCCGACTTCATAAACTGCAAACTATCGCCTGAACCTGGCTGAACACACAACACCACACTATCCGCATGAGCCGTTATGTCAGCCTCAGATTGCCCAACACCAACAGTTTCAACAATTACCACATCAAAAACAGCCCTCATCAACACAAGGGTGGGAAAGGTCAATTCTGAAACACCACCCAATTGTCCTCGGCTAGCAAGCGAGCGAACAAAAACGCCTTGATCTTCAGGGTCAGTCATCATGCGGGTACGATCACCTAACAAAGCACCACCACTTTTTTGTGAAGATGGATCAACAGCAATCACGCCAACAGTTTTCCCCTTAGCGCGCCAATGTTTGATTAAACCATTGATTAAGGTTGACTTACCAACACCTGGCGGCCCTGTAAAACCAATTACATGTGCTTTGCAGTTGTCATAAGCTTGATCTAATAAGGCTACCAAATCAGCTTGGCTAAAAGCCCGTTCCGCTTCCGCCAAAGCCTGAGCAAGCACCCGCTTGCCCCCATCTCGAACAGCCTCAAGGGTCAAATGATCCAAACAAGCCTCCCTTATGACAACCGATAGTTAAGATGTTTCATCCTGCAGTTTTAAAAAGGCTTGCGCGGCCGCTAAGCGGGCAACAGGCACGCGAAAAGGTGAACAAGACACATAATCAAGCTGGGTACGTTCAAAAAATTCAATTGAAGCGGGATCACCTCCATGCTCGCCGCAAATACCCAGTTTTAAATCTGAAGATGTCTCACGCCCTTGGCTTGCACCTAATTCAACCAATTTGCCAACACCTTCTTGATCAATTGAAACAAACGGATCAACCGGCAAAATTCCGTGTTGGGTATAATGGTTTAAAATCGGGGCAGCATCATCACGGCTCAAACCAAAGGTGGTCTGCGTTAGATCATTGGTGCCAAAAGAAAAGAACTGCGCACTTTGGGCAATATCACCTGCTTGTAAGGCCGCGCGCGGCAATTCAATCATGGTGCCCACATCATAGGGCACGTCCTGGCCTTGTTCTTTAAAGACAGCTTGCGCTGTTTCATCCACCACTTGTTTTAAGACATCAAATTCAGCCCGGGTTGCAATCAATGGGATCATGATTTCTGGTCGAACAGTTTCACCATCTTTTTTAGAAACAGCAATCGCTGCCTCAAAAATAGCGCGCGCCTGCATTTGCGTGATCTCAGGATAAGTGATCGCCAACCGGCACCCACGATGACCAAGCATAGGGTTAAATTCGTTTAATTCAGCGACCCGCTTGACAATAGCCTCCACATCAAGCCCAATTTCCTCTGCAAGCGTTGCCATCTCTGCTCGCTCATGCGGCAAAAATTCATGCAAAGGCGGATCCAACAATCGAATAGTCACCGGCAAGCCCTTCATTAAGGAAAACAATTCTTCAAAATCGCTTTTCTGCATCGGCAACAATTTATCCAACGCTGTGCGCCGACCAGTCTCATCTGTAGCCAAAATCATCTCCCGCATCGCGGTGATACGGCTGGCTTCAAAGAACATATGTTCGGTACGACACAAACCAATACCTTGCGCACCAAATTCAAGCGCCTGTTTTGTCTCCCGCCCAGTCTCAGCATTGGCACGAACTTTCAACCGGCGAATTTCATCTGCCCATGCCATAAGTGTACCAAAGTCACCGGTCATTTCAGCAGAACGCATCGGTTGCTCCCCGGCCAAAACTTGGCCAGTGGAACCATCAATGGTTAGCTTGTCCCCTTCCTTAAAGTGCCCCTCGCCAATAGTCAGTGTTTTGGCCTTATGATCAATTTTAAGAGCACCAGCGCCTGAAACGCAGGGACGCCCCATACCTCTGGCAACCACAGCCGCATGGCTTGTCATGCCCCCCCGTGCAGTTAAAATTCCGCTGGCAGCATGCATACCATGAATATCTTCCGGGCTCGTCTCTACTCTCACAAGTAACACAGATTTACCTTGACCAGCCAATTGTTCAGCCGTATCAGCATCAAAAACAATTTCCCCCACTGCAGCTCCTGGAGAAGCTGGCAAGCCAGTCGTGAGCACCTCACGCTCAACATTCGGATCAAGGGTAGGATGCAAAAGCTGATCAAGTGACAAACAATCAATCCGCATAATAGCTTCTTGTTTGCTGATCAAACCTTCTGAAACCATATCAACTGCTATTTTTACTGCAGCGCCCGTGGTGCGCTTGCCAGAGCGGGTTTGCAGCATCCACAATTTCCCATCCTGAATGGTAAATTCAATATCTTGACAATCCCGATAATGAGTCTCCAAATGCTTGGTAATATCAACAAATTGCGCAAAAGCCTCCGGCATCGCCTCTTCCAAAGAGGGTAAGGTTTCCCCTGCCGCCTCTTTGGCAGCCGTAGTTATAGGTTGTGGGGTGCGAATGCCCGCAACAACATCTTCGCCCTGGGCATTAATTAAAAACTCACCATAAAGAACTTTTTCACCTGTGGCTGGATTGCGGGTGAAGGCAACACCTGTGGCACTATTGTCCCCCATATTACCAAACACCATAGCCTGCACGTTCACAGCTGTTCCCCAGTCATCAGCAAAACCATGCAATTTACGATAGGTTGCTGCACGGCGCGAATGCCAAGACAAGAACACAGCCGAAATAGCGCCCCATAATTGCTCATAAACATCACTGGGAAATGGCTTCCCATTATGCTCAATAACACAGGCTTTGTACTGATCGATAATCTCAGCCCAATGGTCTGCTTCTAGCTCGGTATCTTTTGTAAACCCATTTAAATTCTTGTAGGTATCAAGGATATCTTCAAATAGATCATGCTCAACTTCCATGACGACAGAAGCATACATTTGAATGAATCGGCGATAGCTATCATAAGCAAACCGACGATCACCAGAGCGTTGAGCCAGGCCCTCAACCGTTTCATCATTTAAGCCCAAATTCAAAACTGTGTCCATCATACCAGGCATAGAAACCCTAGCACCTGATCGAACAGAAACCAAAAGGGGTGTTTCCAAACTACCATAGCTCGCCCCTACAAGTTGCCCAACATGATCAAGCGCAACCTGAACTTGGCGCTTTAATCCATCAGGGAGAATTTGTCCATTTTCATAAAAGACACTGCACATGTCTGTGCTAATCGTAAAACCTGGGGGCACAGGCAAACCAATGCTGGCCATTTCAGCCAAATTGGCCCCTTTACCGCCTAACAAGTCGCGTTCTTTTGCTGTCCCATCTGCGCTGCCACCACCAAACTGATAAACCCATTTTGGTTCATTGGAATTAGCTGGGATCCCGATCTCGTGCGTCATACAAAAAACTTTCATTAAGATAGATTTGTGCTAAATATCGATCTTAAATATCATTCATTATACCAATTAAGCAACATAAGTTGTAATAACGGTTATTAAAAATAACATCTAAAATTTAAGCGCACTTTAGAGCTGATGAACGCCAAGAGCAACGCCAGATTTCAGCTATCTACGAAAGAAGGGAAAGTAACGATTTAAAAGAGTGAAGCGTGGTCCATTTATGGGATTTAAGCAACACCAGCAGAGGGCTGGAAATAACCTGCAGGAACATGCCAACTTGGGTCCACATGATTTTGGTAAACATAAACCCACGAGCGATAATCAATGCCATCCGTATCACGAACTGTCGCTTCTAACCGGACAAATTCATGTGGTTTTGGGTCATCAACACCGCACCCTTCATAGGCATCAAGCAAAGATAACAAGGCATTGGGATGCAATATTTCATACAACTCACCATAAACAGCCGTACCACTATTCTCTAGAACCAAACCTGGATAAGGCCCCAAATCATAAAGCCGCCCAGCAATAATGGCTTCAGCCACATATACAACATGAGGCCGCATCATCAAACCAACAGGATTGGCCACCGATCGCTTTAAAGTCCCATAAACGAAAAGATATTGCTTATCAGATTGCATCCATAAATCCAGTTATCTGAATAGAATCACTTCATAAGTTTAATATGCTTAAGGCAAAATGCCAAACCGCAAAATGAGCAAAGCCAAACAATTTCTCTTAAGAAGCTATTCGGCGGTAAAATATCTAAATTATATCCGTAATAGAACAGTCTAACTCTAAAACTTTTAAAAATAAGAAGAAGAGCTCGTTTTTGCATGGCCAGAAGAATTTTTAACAAACAATATACCTGCCTTTTTGAAAGCAGAAGCTTATCTGCTCGCAAAGCTCAAAAAAGCTCCCCTTTTGCCACACGCAAGGCATGTCCACCAACGCGAACAGCACGTAAATTATGCTGTTCAAATTCAGTTTCCAATTTAATCAAGCTAGGGCGCCCCAATTCAAAACCTTGCTCAATATAAGTTTCAAACATTGCCTCATTTTCCACTTCATAGTCTTTGATCACATTGGCAAAGCCAACCGCCGCACTTCCCGTTGCGGCATCTTCGATAACCCCCAAAGAAGGGGCAAACATGCGCGCATGAAACCCTGCATGAGATTGAATGCCCCCCCGACAATAAACATAAACACCAACAGGCCCATATTTTTCAAACGCTGGCATCCAATATTTCAAATCCGGTTCAGCCTGGCGCACAATCGTCATATTACGCAAGGGAACAAAAATAAATTGGTTTCCCGCTGTCACAGCACATATTTTATGATTTTCAAAGCCAATATCCATAATGCCCAGACCCAGCGCATCAGCAACCAAATCGGCCTCCGGCACATCATTAAGTTTAGAAGGCAAGCAAGGCGCATCAAATTCAGCATAAGAAACACTCTCCTTTTCCATCGAAACAATACAGCGAACCAAACCAATTTGCTCTTCAAGCATGATCAGCGCATCAGCGGGGGCCTCGTGATGAGCATTTTTCTGCGCTCCCAAAAGCACAGCCACACCAATGGTTGGATGGCCGACAAACGAAATTTCTCGCGCAGGCGTAAAAATACGTAACTTGGCAGAGGCCAAAGTATTCTCGCTTGTTTGCAAAAACACCGTTTCAGAAAAACCAAACTCCTTGGCAATCGCTTGCATCTTGCCTTCATCAAGATCGTCGGCCTGCTCCACCACCGCCAACTGATTGCCACCAAAGGGTTGGTCGGTAAATACATCCAAAATATGAAATTGATACCCCACAAGCGTCTCCTTTTAAGGCTTATTTACTCATTTTATGAGATAAAGAGCGCTAAAGTTCTCTTAACAAATCACCTGCTTAAAAAAATCCCAAATAGACGTTCGTTTTAGTTTGCAATCCATTTCAATAATAAACAGGCACGTATGATTTTATATTGCTGCTTTACCGTTCTATTTATTGACGACCATGTCTCCCACCATTTTGACAACCCTAACGCCGCTTAAAAGCAAAAGAAAGGTTTGCCAAAAGAGGCTGGTGATAAGCTTGACATGCGGTCACTTTACAAGCTGTTTAAAAAATATACCCAGAAGGATCTCTTTGCGGCACAAAAAAAGCCCCTTTTGTTGAAAAGGGGCTTTTGTGAAAATTATGTTCGGTGATGATGGTTTTAGTTTTTCGACTTGTCCACCAAGGCCTTTTCTTTAATCCATGGCATCATGGCTCTTAGTTTATGGCCCACCTCTTCACACGGGTGCTCATCCGTTTTCGCCCGCATGGCTAAAAAGTTGGTTTGTCCAACTTTGTTTTCCAACATCCAATCACGCGTAAAACGC
>JANQQH010000141.1 GCA_028285025.1 Hyphomicrobiaceae bacterium
ATGGCGCCGCCCGCGCGCCGCCAATTTTTGCCACCAATAGGCAGAAAATTTCACAGCCATATCAAGCGGCATCAGCCTGATCATGCCAATGATCAAGCGCAAGACGCTATATTCCGCCCAATAACGAAGATGTAGCAAGGGTGACATTTATGAGGCCTCTTTGTAATATATGATTGTTTTGTAAAAGCCATAAAACGGATCTCAAGGTCAAGAGCTGAAATAGAACAATAAAGCTTTATCTGTTCTTTGTTATAAGACGACCTTTTGCTTTGGGCGCATAAGAGTGGGAAGGTCCAGGCTAGCGCCCAAACCCTCATTCATCAACAATTTACGCAAAGTATGGCTGGCATTCATCGCATTTAAACCTGCGGTGCGTAAAATTTTTAAAGGTAAATAAGACAATAAAAGCGATTTGTTAAGCCAATCAATGGTCATTGTACGTGACCATACATCATGCTGTCGCGCTTTATTGTAGGCAGATTCTAGAGAATGAATGCCTGTATTCAAATCGGTTTGAGATTTTAAGCTCTCCACCAAATAAGCCACATCGCGCACGCCTAGATTCAAACCCTGCGCCCCAATAGGCGGCACAACATGAGCAGCTTCTCCAACCAGAAAAATCCGTTTGGCAGCAAAATGATCTAATTTCATGCCCTTGATAGGAAAGGCCACACGTTTACCAGCACTGGTGATAGGCCCCCAAATAGAATGCATAGTTTGTTCAAGTTGTTGGCAAAATTTATCTGTCGATAATTGAAGCATGTCATCAGCTTGCTTTGGTCGCAGGCTCCATACTAAGCTGGCATGGTTTTCTTTTAATGGAATGAGCGTTAAGGGACCAGAGGGGCGGTGAAATTCAACTGAAGTGGCATTATGGGGCAATTCATGCGTAAAATTGCAGCTTATTGCCGTTTGCTCATACGACCAGACTTTTTCTTGAATGCCACTGGCGCGCCGGGCAGGGGAGTTGCGCCCATCAGCACCGATTAAAAGACAAGCTTTATAGCTTTGCCCCTCTTGAGTTTCAATCATCACATGATCATGTTCAGGGCAAATAGATGTAACAGCTTGGGTTTTGACCCAAGTGATATTGGCATGCCCCTCAACCAAGTTAATTAACTGCTGGTTGAGGTGCTTATTGGGAATATTTTGGGCAAAAGCCTCCATATCCAATTCACTGGCACTAAACAAACAGTCTGGTGCCCGCACGAAGCTAGCACAGTCATCAATCATCCTAAGGTGTTTAAGGGGAGAAGCATGTTTTTGGGTTTCAGGCCAGACTTTCAAATGATCGAGCAAAGTTAAGGACGGCACCATAAAAGCTGTGGTTCTCGTATCATTTTCCAATTGTTCGCTTGACGGGCAAGTGCCAAAAAGAGATATGGAAAAAGGAGTTTCTTGCGCACAGGCAAGAGCTGTGATCAGCCCAACGGGACCTGGCCCAATAATAGCAATATCTGTTTTAGAAATAGGTGCGTGTTTGGTCATCTTCTTTAACTATATACCCCAATCATGACATTATATAATTATGAAAAATTCGCTTTGTATTATTTAAATGATTCAGGAAAAATCTTTGATTTTTTTCAAAAAGTTAACAAAGCCTTAGTGAAAAAAGATTATAGAGATGATCTGTACCCCTTATTTAAGTCCTTATCGCAGGTTTCAGGGTGCCAGTGTCAAAAAATGTGTTTTTTGCGTAACAGTTTTGGTTCCATGTCTTTTCCTTAGTCGATTTTGTTACAAGACTGTCATATAAGATTTCTATTAATGAACACGTGTTCGCCGTAAAAGTTTAAGGTAAGCAATGGCTTTATTTTAAGCAAACTCATTGTCGGCGATTTAAAAAATCAAACATTTTGGCGCATGTTGCGGCAAAGAAAATGAAGCAGAGCTTTTTACAAGCTCATTATTATTTTGGAGATTTTATCGTGATTGGGGGAATTATTCGTTCCGGACTTTCTCTAACAGCTCTTATCGCCGGTGGGGTGATGATTAGTGCTGTGTCATCTGCACAAGCTGCTGATTTTGGCGGGGACTGCTGTGCAGATCTAGAAGAGCGTGTTGCCGTTTTAGAAGCAACGACAGCACGCAAAGGAAACCGTAAAGTATCATTGAAAATATACGGTAAAGTTAATCAAGCTCTTGGTTTTTGGGATGATGGCTTTGAAGACGATGTTTATAGTTTTACAAATGATACATCTCGTTCTCGGTTCGGTTTTAAAGGTAAAGCCAAAATTAATTCTGATTGGTGGGCTGGTTATAAAATTGAAATTGGTCTTCGTTCAGAAGACCAAGGTGCGATTAGTCAGGCAGATGATGATGGTGGCTCAGGCCTAGATATTCGCAAAAATGAATGGACGATCGGTAGTAAGACTTACGGTTCTATCACCATGGGTGAAACCAGTTTTGCCACAGATGGCATCACACAAATTCAAACAGCTAAAATTAAGCATTTTGCCAATCCAGACGTCTTGGATGCCAATGACAGCTTTAACATTCGCCAAGCTGGC
>JANQQH010000143.1 GCA_028285025.1 Hyphomicrobiaceae bacterium
ATAGCAGCGCCCATGGCATGTTCACGCACACCATAATGAATGTAATTACCATCAAACTTATCCCGATTAACCTGGACATATTGATCTGTTTTCGTCCCATTTGAACCCGTCAGGTCTGCAGAGCCGCCAACCATGCCAGGGATGGCCGGCAAGATTTCATCCAACGCCTGTTTTGAAGACACCCGGGTAGCAAGTTTCTCCCCCCCGTCTACAAATTTTTTCTTGGCGGCAAGAACAGCCTGCTTCAATTGCTTTTGAACAAAGACCGGCACAGGTTCAACAAGAGAAGCTTGTGCGTCAGCGGTTAAACCCGTGATCGCTGCTCCCCATACTTTGCGGCTTTCAGATCCGCGCCGACCGGCTTCGCGCCAAGCTGTGAGCACATCTTGGCTGATTTCAAAGGGAGGGTGATCCCAGCCCAGCTCTTTTCTGGTCAAAGCAATCTCTTCATCACCAAGCGGGGCACCATGCGTAGCAGATGTACCTTGCTTATTTGGCGCCCCAAAACCAATCACTGTTTTACAAGCAATGAAAGTGGGACGATCACTTTGTTTGGCTTGGGCAATGGCAGCACTAACAGCATCCATGTCATGACCATCAACTTCTATGGTATTCCAGCCAGAAGCCTCAAACCGTTTGCATTGGTCATCGGAACAAGCCATATCAAGCGTGCCATCAATGGAGATATTATTGTCATCCCACAACACTATCAGCTTATTTAAGCGCAAGTGACCTGCAAGTGAAATCGCCTCATGGGAAATACCTTCCATCAAACACCCGTCGCCTGCAATCACATAAGTGTGGTGATTAACCACAAACTCACCAAATTGGTGATTTTGCAAACGCTCAGCCAGCGCCATCCCTACAGCTGTGGTAATACCTTGCCCAAGCGGGCCAGTTGTAGTCTCAATACCAGGAGCATGCCCATATTCAGGGTGTCCAGCTGTCGGACTGCCCAATTGGCGGAAATTCTTAATCTGCTCAATCTCCATACCTGGATAGCCCGCCAGGTAGAGCAAAGAATAAACCAACATAGAGCCATGGCCAGCAGACATAATAAATCGATCTCTGTCATGCCAATCAGGGTGCGCGGCATCATATTTTAAATGCTCAGTAAATAAAACCGTTGCCACATCAGCCAAACCCATTGGGGCCCCGGGGTGCCCAGAATTTGCTTTTTGCACGGCATCCATTGACAACACACGGATGGCATCTGCCATTTTTTTCCTCAATTCTGGATCAACAGCACTTTGAACCTTCACCGCTTCGTCCATAAGAGATCTCCCTAAAATCAATAATTCACCATTCAACCAGCTGATTTAGTCTAAACGGCATGCACGCCCAGCGCTGCTTTCACCATATGATAAGCCACCAACAGCTGGGTTAAAGCTAAAGGGTGGCTAACATCTGCCGCCCCATCAACCCGCCCCAATTGTGCACGAAGATGGGTTGCCTCCGGGATCAAGTCCCATAATAGATTTTGAATTTTGTCAGCATGATCATCTGGGATCGTGCCATCAATTTCCAACACATCAACCGGCTTGCCATCTACATCACGGGCAAGCTCCAGATGCAAGCCATTGTTGCGTGCAGATTCAAAAAGCGGTGAAAAATCCGGGTGTGGCAGAGTTGGGCGTAAGATATGGCGCACATCCAAGTGAGCATCATCTGCACCGCTCTCTGGCGTTTGAAAGCGAATCACAATATCTGCAAAGGTTCGTTGGGGTTGAATAAAGGCTGGGCTGTCCTCTTTGCGCTTTTCAAGTGAAGCCATAACCTGTTCTTTGGTGTAACCCCGCTTGGTCGTATCCCGGTTCACTTTCCACTTAACCCGCAAATCTTCTTCCGGATCAAGATAGATCTTAACATCATAACAATCGCGCATCTCACGGGTGGTATAGCCCAGTAACCCTTCCATGATCACATAATCGCGCGGTTTCAAATAAACAGGACGATCAAGCGTCCCCCAATAATGATTGTAAATAGGCTTTAATATCGGCTGGCCACGGCGCAAAGCCTTCAGGTGCTGGCCTAAAATATCGATATAATTACCCTTAGGATCGAGCGCTGAAATGCCATTTTCAGCTCGCTCCGTACGATCAAAGGCGTGATAGTCATCGGTGCAAATCACAGTACATCGGTTTTCTCCCAAAATTTTAGCAACACCGGCTGAAAGTGTTGTTTTACCTGTCGCACTATCTCCAACGACACCCAATATAATAGGACGATCTACAATCTTTGGCATATCTTGCTATCCCCAGTTTCAAAGCACGAACGTTAAAGTCTCGCAATATAGTCTTGTATATCTTCTTGTAAGTTATCTCAGTCCCCTTCTCTTCCCAAAAAGAGGCGCCATATCATTCGTAGTTAATCTGTTTGTGCCTGGCAGCAAGAATAGGTTGTTAAAATTTGGCGTTCTTTGGTATGTCCTGTGACCATTAAGGTCTGCATCTTGAACCCATCATCCAATCGCTCAACCCCTTCAAGAAGCAAACCTGTGGTAATGCCAGAGGCGCAAAAATAAACATCATCAGAAGCTACAAGTTCCTCAAGTTGGTACCATCTACTGGTATCAAGACCAGCCTTTTTAACCGCCAAAGCTTCTGTTTGTAATTGCGGATCAATGCGCCCCATAAACTCACCGCCCAGCGCACGAATAGCCACAGCAGACATAATACCCTCAGGGATCCCTCCTGTACCCATTAAGGCATCAACACCGCTATCAGGAATAGCAGCAAGCAAAGCCCCAGCAACATCACCAGCCGGGTACAATAAAACCCGCGCACCAACATCGTGAATTTCTTCCACCAACCGGCGATGGCGCGGCTTTTCCAAGGCGTAAACGGTAATGTCGGAAATATCTTTTTTAAGAACTTTTGCCAGTGTTTTTAGCTTTTCTTCAGTTGACCAATTTGGATCAATCTCACCTTTGGCCAATCCAGAAGCAGCAAACTTTTCCATATAAAAGGCAGGACCTGGGTCCAGCATGGTACCGCGCGGAGCAATCGCAATCACGGCCATCGCATTGGTTAACCCCTTAGCCAAATAGCTGGTGCCTTCCACCGGATCAACAGCAATATCAGCTTTAAAGGCGGCACCTGACTGTCCAACAATTTCACCATTATAAAGCTGCGGGGCTTCATCTTTCTCGCCCTCACCAATCACCACCAAGCCTTCAAGATCAATCTGGCTCAAAGCGGTGCGC
>JANQQH010000068.1 GCA_028285025.1 Hyphomicrobiaceae bacterium
TGGTCGCACGTGGCTCTAATGGCGTGAACGTAGATAACCCTGAAGCATTCTTTGCCGCAACAGACGCTGGCAAAAAAGTGTTAGCTGAAAACGCAGTGACCGGTGAAGGCCTGCCAGCTTTTGGCACACAGGTACTCATGAACGTGATCAATGAAACCGGCGCCATGCCAACACGCAATGGCAGAGATGTCCAATTTGAGGGCGCCCATGACATTTCAGCTGAAGCTATGGCAGAACCACGCCGCTCTGATGGAAAAGCCAACTTGTCAACCAATGTGGGTTGTTTTGGCTGCACCATCGCTTGCGGGCGCATCTCAACCATTGATCCATCTCACTACACCTTGCAAGGCGAAGACACAGAGCGCTACAAACATGCCTCTGGCGGGCTGGAATATGAAGCGGCTTGGGCCTTGGGCTGTGCCACAGGTGTCAATGACCTGGATGCGCTAACTTACGCAAATTTCTTGTGCAACGAACATGGCATGGACCCAATTTCTCTCGGTTCCACCATTGGCGCTGCCATGGATCTGTTTGAAGAAGGCGTCATCAACACCGACATCACAGGCGGTATTGAGCTAAAATTTGGTAGTGCCGAAGCCTTAACAAAAGCGTGTGAGTTAACCGGCATAGCTGAAGGCTTTGGCGCCGAACTTGGATTAGGATCTGCACGCCTTTGCGAAAAATATGGCCGTCCTGGTCTGTCTATGACCGTTAAAGGTCAAGAGTTCCCAGCCTATGACCCGCGCGGCATTCAAGGCATGGGCCTAACTTATGCCACCTCCAACCGCGGCGCTTGTCATTTGCGCTCATACACAGTTTCCTCTGAAATCCTTGGCATTCCAGAAAAAACTGATCCATTGGTAACAGATGGTAAAGCCGGTCTCGTAAAAGCCTTCCAAGATGCAACAGCCATCGTAGATAGCACTGGCCTATGCGTGTTCACCACCTTTGCTTGGACAATGGAAGACATTGCACCACAAGTGGATGCAGCGTGTGAAGGTAATTGGTCCGTTGACAACATGATGGAAACGGGTGAGCGGATTTGGAACATGGAGCGTCAATACAACATGGCAGCCGGCATTAAAGGTGACAAAGACAATTTGCCAGAACGCCTGTTAAAAGAAGCCGCCAAAACTGGGCCTGCCCAAGGGTTGGTTGTAGGCCTTGATAAAATGTTGCCTGAATATTATGAGCTGCGTGGATGGTCAGCCGATGGCACACCAACCAGCGAGACCTTATCTCGTTTAGATGTATAAAATCAAAAATCGGCCCCTTAAATTATTAAGGGGCCGATTTTAAAAAAAGGACCTAACCATCAACCACAACAATAATGAGGGACGCTTGCCATGCATTATCTTGTACTAGGCGCAGGACCAGCCGGGGTCACAGCAGCAGAAACGCTCCGCAAACATGATAAAACAGCAAAAATCACCCTAATGGGGGGCGAGCCAGAACCCCCCTATTCAAGAATGGCAATTCCCTATTACCTGATAGAAAAAGT
>JANQQH010000168.1 GCA_028285025.1 Hyphomicrobiaceae bacterium
CTTGAAGGCTTAGCCAAAGACAAAGAAACAGCACAAAAAGTGCGCCGCAAGGTGCGCGCAGATTATCCAACCGGCTATCAGGTAAGCGACATCATAACCATTAAAGAACCTAAAATTCCGCTGGTTTCACCATTTGAATTTAGCGCGGTTGATGATGGAACACAAATTACTCTCAAAGGCGTGGTTGAAAATGAACAGCAACGCAAAAAAATCGTATTCCAAGCAGCACAAAAGTTTCCCAAAAGTACCATTATTGATCAGCTAAAAATTGCCCGCGGCGCGCCAGAAGGGTTCCTTGATAGCGCGATGATTGGCCTTAAAATGATGTCTGCATTGCCTAAAGGGCGTATGGTTCTTAGCGATAAAAATTTAAAGCTGACTGGTCAGACAACCAATCAAGACTTATTTAGTCAATTTAAAAGCCGCCCCGACAATTTACCTTCTGGTATCAATTGGCAAAATAATGTGAACTTTGATGATAGTCTGGTAAAAGCTCAGGCAGAAGCTAAGGCCAAGGCTGAGCAAGAAGCTAGGGCAGAGGCAAAAGCCAAGGCAGAAGCAGAAGAAGCTAAAGCTAAAGCGGAGCAAGACGCTAAAACCGAAGCGGAAAATGAAGCCAAAAAACAAGTTGCAACCCGCGAAGAATTAGCCAAAAAACGCAAGTGGCTAACGCCTGAAGAAACCAATAAAAGGCTTGATGATCTTCATAAGGAAAGTGGGGCTGTAAACGCCAAAGAATGTCAGTTGCTTATGAATTCAATCGTACGTGGGAGTGCCATTCGTTTTAGCGTTAACAGTTCAGTTATCAAACCTGATAGTTTTGATGTCTTATCAAAAGTTCAATCTGTTGCCAGCCGTTGTACCAATACAGTAATAAGAATTGAGGGACACACCGACTCTGACGGTTCTGATATTTATAATTTGGAGTTAAGTAAACGCAGGGCCCGGGCGGTAATTGCCTATCTCATTCAAAAAGGCATACCTTCCAAACGATTAGATGCTAAAGGATATGGTGAAAAGCGGCCAGTAGCCTCCAATGGATCGGCACAGGGCAAGGCCTTAAACCGACGCATTGAATTTGTTGTGTTTGAAAATTAAAAGGCATTTTAAAAATTTTTAGATGAAGTAAATACATAAATCAAAACCACCCCATTAAGGAGCCAAGAGAGTTAGTATGGAAGTTTTATATGATATGAGTTATTTAATTGTCGCCTTAATGCCCTATATGCTTTTCGCACTTGTATTGGGGTTAATTGTTGGTTGGTTTGGAGTTGAAAAACTTTAAAGTTCAAAATGATGAATTGAACGTTTCACATATATTTAAGGTGCCCCATCGTAAAGACAGTTCAGGAATGGTGTGATGGATCTTTTTCTAATTTTATATATTCTTATTTTGATGACGCTGTTCTTCTTTTTAGGAGCAGCGATTGGTGGTGCTGCTCGCAGTTTCAAAACCTATTTTTTTGGTTTTAAAGAAAACGAATATTATTATTGCCAGGCAACCAGCGCCCGTGAACAGACCTTGGTAGAAGGATCAGACTTAGGTAAAGCCGCACTTGCCACAACAGCCGAAGTCGCGGCGCCCGATCAAGCACAAGAACAAGATGATATCGTCAAAATCAGACAAGATGAAGTGCGCGTTGATGAAACCGAAGAATGGAAAGACTCTAAAGACCAACAGGAAGGTCAAGACATCGACATTGAAGCCCCTGTAAACCGCGATGAAGAAGCCAACATTGAACAACAAACTACAAATGATGATGTTGCCCAGCCAACCGCAACAGATGAAATAAACCATGAAGATGGCTTTAAAGAAACCGCCATCATTCGTGATGATGAGGCAACAAGTGCTGAGCCAACACCTCAAGATGAAGGAGAGCTAAATCCCATTGAGTGGGATTATACCAACAATCAAATGAATTACGACGATGTAATATTTGATGCTGAAGGTCCAAGTGATGATCTTACTCTGATAAATGACATTAATGAAAACTTTCAAAGTCAATTAAATGAGTTAGGTCTCCATAAATTTGAACAAATTGCAAATTTAACAGAGCGTGAGGTTGACTTTTTACGTCATAAATTTGGTTTCACTAGTTTGCTGAATGAACAAGGCTGGATTGAACAAGCTCAAATTCTAGCAGCAGGGGGAACAACAGCGTTCTCTCAACACCAATCAGATGAGGCAACATCTGAAGATCAAGATGACCCGATAGAAACCGCGGGCGATATAATTGAACAAGCCTCACTCGCAGCAGCAGCTGTTGTAAATGAGAATGTATCTGAGAAGTCAAATGAACAAGAAGAACAAACAGTTACAAGTGAAGAACAAATCCAAGTAGAAGAAGTCACGGAACAACAAACTGACATCTCTGAAAAGGATGATAGCACCCATCAACAGCAGTTTGATGACGAACATGAAGACCAAGCTATAACGCAACCTGAAGAAAGTGATGATGAGCCTCAAGACACGGATAGTGAACAACCAGAGGCCACAGAACAAAACGAAAGACATGTTCCGCGAGAAGAAGGAGATGATGGACGTCTATTTGGCCAAGAAGCACGAAAAGAACGTGATGAAGAATGGCGTGAACGCTATCAAAATGAGCGAAAAATTTTACCCCCTGGTCAGCGCGGCGAGCCACAACAAGATGATGTAGAAGAAGCCCTCATCGTCAGCCCATCCATAGACAGCGATGATCTGCGTCAGATCAAATTCATCTCTACCGGAATAGAGAAAAAACTAAACTTGCTTGGCGTTTACAAACTGTCCCAAATCGCCCAGTGGAGCCAAGAAGATGTAGCCCATATAAGCGAAGAATTAGAATTTAAAGGACGCATTGAGGAAGAAGACTGGATTTCGCAAGCCGCACAGATTTTAGCCGCAACACAAAAAGATACAATTACAGAAAATTTAGCACCCACTAAGCCATATGAAGGGCAGCACGAGTTGGATCAGCTAACGGATTTAACACACGACGAAAACGATCATGAAGAAAATCAAGATCCAGACCAAAGCCTTGAAGCAGAAAACGAGGGCTTAAGTCAGGAGAGCGCAGATGAACAACAGGCCACAGATGAAATTGATCAGCTCAAAGATATCAGCCAGGAAGAAAAACAACTTTTAAAAGAAAAAGGGATTGTCAGC
>JANQQH010000126.1 GCA_028285025.1 Hyphomicrobiaceae bacterium
AAGCCTAAAATTAAACAAATGACGGTTTTTATGAGATTCATATTCATATCACATTAGAAGCTTGTTAAAAGACCTCTTTCAAGCCTATTTATCTCTAAATCGTACCAATGGCTTCCCCTCATCTTTAGTAAAACACAAAGTTACAAACCAGATAAGTTATTAAAAAAATCAAGGCTATAAGGGTAAAACAAGGCTTCCTTATGTTTGATCACACGCCCATCAACAACATCGCGCACAGCTATTTCTAATATTCTTCTCAACAGGGTTCTTGCCAAATCAAAACAAGAAAAAAACGTATCAAAAAAATATCAATCACAAGCAACAAACAGCTTTGGCCTTATTTAACCAAAACAGTCAAGCATGCATCGCAAGAGAAAATAAGGCCCCAAAAAGCTTATCAATCCAGGTCCTGTTGACAAATTCCATAACGAAAGATTTTGGAGAGATTTTTGAGCGAAATTTCGTTAAATATTCGCAAGGATATCGGACATGTTTCAAGACTATCTGATAAAATTGTAGCCAAAAATATCCCAAACAATTTAGTTATGGAATTTGTCAACAGGACCTAGGTTTATAAAGACAAACAAAAAACGGGATATCAAAGACATCCCGTTTTCAAATAATAATTTCACAAGTCAACCAACTAATGGGCCGATGGCAAATTTGTCGGACTGCCATCAGGTTTTAGTTCAGCCGCCATCAACCCTTTTGAGCCATGACCATAACGAACCAACACCGTTTGTCCTGGTCGCAATTCAGCAAACCCAAACCGACGCAGCGTTTCCATATGAACAAAAATGTCTTCAGTACCTTCACCGCGTGTTAGGAACCCAAATCCGCGAACACGATTAAACCATTTGACTGCAGCACGTTCAAAATCGCTTTCAGGTACAACGGTTACATGTGTCCTTTGCGGTAACTGTGAAGGGTGGATTGCAGTGGTTTCATCCATACTAACAATTCTGAAAGCTTGTAAGCCTTTCGGTCTGTCAAGTACTTCTACAACCACGCGCGCGCCTTCATAAGCGGTTTGGTATCCCCCAGCTCGCAAACAGGTCACATGAAGAAGAACATCTTCCATACCTGAATTGTCTGGTACAATAAACCCATACCCCTTTGACGCATCAAACCATTTGATAGCCCCTGCAACTTCTATGACATCCAAAGCGCCATCTTCATCTAACTGATCAAGCTGGCTAATGTCATCGTTGACTTGTGGCGATATTTTCGCCGCCATGCCTTGTACCCCCGCAAATAACTTCTTTTAAATTCTAATTAAAGACTTGAGAACATGTTTTAGGCCTCTAAAACTTTGCCCTAAATCTTCCGCTTCACACAATGAAAATAGCCATTAGTTTCGCCCCAAGCTAGCTAAAAATTATAGAAATGCAAAATTCTCCACACTCTTCCTCACATGACGGGTAAATGCATGAACACTGAAAGTCTTGTTTTCCAACACGAAATTAACAATTTATTCACATTTGAAGCGATGTATTTTTTTTTATAATTCAGGTGTTTTTTTTAATTTTACATTGCATTCAGGCACTTATTTTTCATTTTAGCCCCCTTTTTCATCGAATCACTCATTTTTAAACAGCATGATCTTTTTTTCCAACACAGCCCCCAAAACAACACCCTAGTCATGTCAGCTTTATTTTATAGATGTATCTGCCTTGATACTTTTGTATGATGAGCAAACAAAATCAGCATCAATTTTTTAAAAGGCAACCCTAAATGCGGTATTTACACACCATGGTACGCGTAAGCGACCTTGAAACGTCTCTTGATTTTTATTGCAACAAACTGGGGCTAAAAGAAATCCGCCGTAAAGACGTTGAAGCCGGCCGCTTTACCCTTGTGTTTCTAGCGGCCCCTGGCCAAGAAGACGTGACAATAGAACTCACCCACAATTGGGACCCAGAACCTTACGATGAAGGCCGCAATTTTGGTCATCTGGCATATGAGGTAGACAACATCTATGAAACCTGTCAGCAGCTGATGGATCAAGGCGTTACCATTAATCGTCCACCGCGCGATGGTTATATGGCTTTTATTCGCTCGCCTGACAACATCTCTATTGAATTGTTACAAAAGGGCGCGTCTTTGCAAAAAAAAGAACCGTGGGCCTCAATGGAAAATGTTGGCCATTGGTAATCCATAAAACCTGCTAACGTTATTTTGTTTTTTGTTGCTTATCGGTACCCAGGAAAAAACTGCCAAAACCAGAACCAAGCAATAACAGCAAACCAACGAAGTCTAAATAATCAGGAAATTCCTGGAACACCAAGATGCCTAAACCTGAGGCTGAAAGCAATTGCGCATAAATCAAGGGCGCCAGCCTAGAAGCGTCAACCATCTGGTTGGCTAGAATTAAAAATAAATTACCCAGAGCTGAAGCCAGAGCACTTAAAACAACCAACCAACCTATACTCATCGTTAAGGGCGGTATTTCCTTGACCCCAAAAGGTAACAAGACAATTGCCCCAATAATCAATTGCGACATTAATAATGTTTTTGCATTAGCACAATCAGCAACCCACTTACTAGCCACCAAAAACGCGCCATACGAAAAGCCTGCCAACAGCGCATAAACCATACCTGGTGACATATTCAAACTAGGCTTAACCACTGCCAAAACACCACAAAAGCTGATAAACAACAAAACCGTTCTAGCCAAAGTGATCCGCTCACCCAAAAACCATGAAGAAAAAAAATAAGACAAGATCGGACCAATAAATATAGCGGCAAATACATTTGAAATCGGTTCTGTTTTTAAGGCCGTTAAAATAGATGTAATACAAATCACTATAAAAATGGCCCGAAACCAAATACGCCATTGTTTTAAGATTGAAAACTCAAATCCCTTGCCGCCCATCAGACAAAAAATCAACACCGCGCCAATAAAAAAGCGGCTCCAGGCA
This sequence comes from Hyphomicrobiaceae bacterium, assembly GCA_028285025.1. GTDB lineage: Bacteria > Pseudomonadota > Alphaproteobacteria > Rhizobiales > HXMU1428-3 > HXMU1428-3. The sequence continues at coordinate 2,922 of JANQQH010000126.1, forward strand.
ACAAATTCTGGGGCAACCCCCTTGGTTGAGGTCAACAACTTTCCGGCCGTATCACCAAGGGGAATTAACATCATGCCAATAAACATGATAGCTGCAGCTTTGACCAAAAAACCACTGTGACGTTCAGACATAAAAACAGATCTTTATTATCATCTATAGTACGCCCATTAAAAATGGGGCGTCTTTTTCAGCCAATAAGCAAGTCTTTTTTACCGGACCAAAGGCTAAACAGCCGAGCCCCTCAAACTCTGGCAGGAAACGGCACCAGCTTCTTTAACTCTTCATCCCAAAGGGCAAGAGTGGCATAGCGCAAACTATCACGCAGGCTAAGATAGTTGATATCTTTTAACTCCGGAGCATCATCCAAACATTCTTGCAACCGGTAATTTGGAATGGCACTACAAAGGTGATGCACATGATGAATGCCAATATTGCCAGTAAACCATTGTAAAATCTTTGGCAGTGCATAATAAGAGCTGCCATAAAGTGCCGATGTTTTACGGTCCCAATGCTGTTCTTTTTCCCAAACCGTATCTTCAAACTGATGCTGAATATAAAACAACCAAACACCAACACAGCTGGCCATAATCACCACAGGCAAAGCAAGAGCCAAAAAGCTTTGCCAGCCAATAAACCAAATCAAAGCGCTATAAAATAAAACCATCGCCAAGTTAAGCCCCATAACACTGGCCCACATTTGCAAAGACGGCTTTTTGAAAGCTAAGGGCAAACGCTGCAAAATCGCAAAATGAACTGGCCCGCCAATGAACATTAAGAAAAAAGGATTACGATAAATCCGATAGCCCAAACGCTTGATGAACGGCAGCGCTTGATATTCAGCCACTGTCAATGTGTCTATATCACCATACCCGCGCTTATCAAGATTGGAAGACGAAGCATGATGCAACGCATGCAAACGGCGCCAATAAGCATAAGGGGTAATGGTAAACAAAGACAAACATCTACCCACCCAATCATTGGCTTTGCTCGAGCTATAAAACGAGCCATGCCCACAATCATGTTGAATAATAAACAGCCGCAAAACCATGCCAGCGGTTGGCACAGCAAACAAAAGGGTCAACCAATAGCCAACTTTTAAGCTGTAATACATGCCAACGCATAAAATAATAAATAGAAAAAGTGTCAACGCAAGCTGGCCATTGGCCCGCATGTGATCTGACTGGCGGTAGTTCAGACAATGCTTTGCCAGTCTTTCAACCTGTTCCTTCATACCCTCATGCCCCTTATTTTTATTATTAATTTAAAGCCACTTCTTAAATGGTGGTAATAATAAGTCTCTGGTGGTGCCACGTTTGGCCCAAGAGGTCAAGATAAGGGCCATCAATATTTCACACCATCCCAATAACAAATTGTTATCAAGCTGTAGTGGTATTACTTTGAATATGTTGGGGATATGATGTAAGAGAAAACCAACTGGAAAGGCCTTAAACCTTCAAACTGGCACCCCCTAGGAGAATCGAACTCCTGTTTCAAGAATGAAAATCTTGCGTCCTAACCACTAGACGAAGGGGGCACAAAGTTTTAGAAAAACTCCTATAAAAAAGTTTCACACGCTTGGCAAGCATTGATTGTAAAAATTTGCTCTTCTTTGCGCATTTTTTTGTTTTTTACTGTTTTACCCCATTTTCAGAGGCCGGGCGGCATCTTCAATGGTTATTTCTATGCTCTCACGCCCATTCCAATGATTGCGCCGCAGTTGCCCCACAACGTGCAAAGGGCTGCCATCCCGATCAAGCAATAAATTGCCAAGCTCTGTTTCAACCGCGCGAAACGCAATGCCACTAATGCGTGACTGGTCGCTTGCCTCAAGTGTGCATTTCACATGGGCCTGCCCCTCAACTTTGGCAAATTTAACCCGGTGCATCGGCAACACAAACCGCGGTGTCGGATTACCAGAGCCAAACGGACCAGCCCGTTCCAATTGATCCATAAAATTGGGGGTAATGCCATTGGCCGTCAACGCCCCATCAATTTTCAACCCCATTTGCGCCCTTTGGCTGGCGACCTGCTCAGCCAGCTCATCATTAAAAAAGGCAATCACCTGATCATACTTGGCCATCTCCAAGGTCAAGCCAGCGGCCATGGCGTGCCCCCCCCCTTTAACAAGCAAGCCTTGCGTCTTACACTTTTGCACACATCGCCCGATGTCGACCCCAGCAATCGAGCGCAAAGAGCCTGTCGCTGTCTCACCGGCCTCATCTATGCTTAAAATACAAGAAGGACGGCGAAATTTTTCTGTCAACCGACTAGCCACCAGGCCAACGAGGCCTTTATGCCAGTCTTTTGAGCTGGCAAAGATCATTGCTTTATCGGGGTCTTGCTCTATCTCTTGGGCAACACGGGCCGTTGCCTCTTCAAGCGTCACCCGCTCCATTTCCTTGCGCTCTCCATTGAGCTTGTCAAGCAGTTGGGCTGTTTTTTGTGCCTCAAACTCATCATCACATGACAACAGCTTGGCCCCCAACTCAGACGAACCAATGCGCCCCCCTGCATTAATCCGCGGGCCTAGCACAAAGCCTAAATGATAAGGCGTTGGCCGGGTGTTAATGCCAGCGGCATCGGCTAATGCCCGCAGTCCCACATTATGCCGCTTGCACATCACGGCCAACCCCTTATTAACAAAAGCCCGGTTGAGCCCCTTTAACGGCACAACATCACAAATCGTGGATAAGGCAACCAAGTCTAGATAAGACATTAAATCAGGCGCGCTAATCTCCGCTTCATAATAAGATTGGCCTGCCAAAACCCGCTTGATGGCAACCAACAACATAAACACCACCCCACCCGCACAAAGGTCACCAAGGCCTGATAAATCATCCTGACGATTGGGGTTAATGATGGCAGTCACACTGGGCAAAGTTTCGCCTGCCAAGTGATGGTCAACCACAACCACATCAATGCCGCGCTTGGTGGCCTCCTCCAGGGCATCATGGCTTACCGTGCCGCAATCAACGGTCACAATCAGCTGGGCACCATTGTCAATTAATTGATTGATCGCCTCTGGATTAGGCCCATAACCTTCAAAAATCCGATCTGGAATGTAAATGTCAGCTGCAACACCATGATGAGATAAAAACAATTTCATCAACGCACTAGAGACAGCACCGTCCACATCATAGTCACCAAAAATAGCAACCTGTTCTTTATTTTCAATGGCTTGGGCCACCCGTTTTGCACCCAGCTCCATATGCTGCAGGCTATAAGGATCAGGCATCAACTCTTTCAAGCTTGGGTTCAGCCATTGGCCCACATCATCAATCGTTGCCCCGCGCGCCGCCATCACCCGGCCTAAAATTTCAGGAACGCCAGCAATTTGTGACAAAGCAAGCCCTAAAGCTTGGCCCGCCTCATCCAAGCGCTCTTGCCAAGCATAAGCCTTGGCTGAACGGGTAACACCTAAAAAGGCCTGCGCCCCTTGCTCTGTTTGTATCTTTGGCTCAGCCATGAGCTTGGGCTCCTCTTTTGTCTCACGGGCTATAACTCTTTAATAGCGCTTTGGATGCCCACCAGCAACCGCGCTGAAGCTGCCACCCTGCGATGGCGCGGCGCTAAGCGCCGACGGCCGTGCGGCCTTGCGTTTTTGTCTTCAGCTGATAGATAGGTTTTCATCTATCTGGTTTAAAAGCCGAAAGTTACGTTTTGAGTTTTAGAGAATTTTACGAGATACAAACGTTCTCACCATTTAGCCAACACCATTGGTTTGGCGCTGACTTCTGATCCAACGAACTGTTTTTGGGCCCGCATGCATGATCAGCGTTTCTGTTTCAATGATATCCTGATCGAGCCGAACCCCATCAACCATTGAGCCTGATGTCACGCCAGTTGCCGCAAAAACAACATCACCCTTGACCATATCCTCAATGCTATATTTTTTCGACAAATCGTCAATACCAACTTTTTTAGCCCGTTCAACATGCGCATCTTGCATCGGGTGCAAGCGGCCTTGCATTTGCCCACCGATACAACTCAAAGCGGCTGCCGCCAGCACCCCTTCAGGGGCCCCGCCAATGCCCATGTAAATATCAATACCCGTTTCTTGGGCGTCAGTTGTTTGAATAACGCCAGCAATATCCCCATCGCCAATAAGCTTCACGGCAGCGCCAGCTTCGCGCAATTCACCAATCAATTTTGCGTGGCGCGAACGATCCAACACAAGAGCAGTTAAATCACTGACAGCCACACCCTTGGCCTCAGCCAAACTGGTTAGGTTTTCTGTTGGGGTTTTATCAAGATCCACCAACCCAGGCGCAAACCCTGGACCAATGGCAATCTTTTCCATGTAAATGTCTGGCGCATGTAACAAACTCCCTTGCGGGGCAAGCGCCAAAACGGCCAAAGCATTTGGCAATGACTTGGCGCACAAAGTTGTACCCTCTAGCGGGTCAACTGCAATATCAACTTTAGGGCCTGATTTTGTACCGATTTCCTCGCCAATAAACAGCATCGGCGCTTCATCACGCTCTCCCTCGCCAATCACCACGCGCCCATCAATATCCAGCTTATTCATGGCCGTGCGCATGGCATCAACCGCCGCTTTATCCGCCGCCATCTCATCACCGCGGCCGCGCAGTTTAGCCGCCGCGATCGCTGCGCTTTCTGCCACATGCATAATATCCCAAACTAAACTTTGATTAACGGTCTCTACCATTGTGTTGGCCCTTTTATTGTCTTTAATCTTTGTGGTATACAGCCTGGCTCACAGGCGTTCAATCCTAATCATTGTCGGCTCGTTAGCAATATGCCCATCTTGTTGAATAGCCTCTAATGCTTGTGACACCGCCCGCTCTGTGGTTTGATGGGTAATCATCACCACTGAAGCCGGGCTATCTTGATCTTGTATTGTTTGCTCATGAGCATCTAGCAAAGGCCGCTGGACAATGCTTTCAAGAGATATCCCAAATTCCGCCATGCGTGTGGCAATCGCTGCAAACGTGCCGGGCCGGTCATAAAGCGACATACGCACATAATAGCCACCCTCATGTGCACGCAATGGTGCCCGCTGGTATGCCTCTAATTGATCAGCCGGCAAAGC
>JANQQH010000205.1 GCA_028285025.1 Hyphomicrobiaceae bacterium
GCAAGACCAGGCCATCGTTCATTTTATTAATCAGATTTCAGCGCCGGTGATTTTCTTTCAAGGGAGTGAAGATAAGGTGGTTCCCAAAGTGCAGCCAAGAGCGGTTTATGAGGCCTTAAAGGCAAAAGTGCTTTTGACGCAAATGCATGAATTTGAAGGGGAGGGGCATGGGTTTCGCAAAAGCCAAACAATCAAACAGGTGCTGGCTAAAGAGGAGCGGTTTTTCCAACAAGCGCTTCAATTATAAACATGAAGGGAAGATGAATGGGCGGTTCTTATTGCGTTCAGGTGAAGATGGGTAAGGTCAATCCTATCAACAACGCATAAAAATGAGAATTGCCAAGGAGATCATTTATGTTCAAGAAAGTTTTTGCCCTTATGGCTTTAATTGGCTTTGCCTTTACAGCCAATGTTACAACCGCCTCAGCACACCCAGGTGGTGGCTATCATAAACATCATGCTGGTGGTTGGTATGGTGTTCCAATACCAAAAATTCGCCATCGTTTGCGCCATCGCGGCTTTTATAAAATTCACTTTTTTGACCGGTATTTACCTGTCTATAAAGCGATCGCCTGTAAACGCGGTAAACGCTTTAAATTGAAGATTAACCGCTGGGGCGATGTGATGAAACGTAAGCGGATCGGGTGGTGTGGTTATAAACATCATCGTAGATATGATTACTAGAATTATACCTACTAACCAAAACAGAAAAGGAAAAGGTTTCAATTGAAACCTTTTCCTTTATTTTTGGAAGAGTATTTTAATTTGGATTGGCAAATCCTTTATTCAGTAGCCTCAATGGTTTTTGGCTCTGAAGTTCGCTCAATTGCCACTTTTCGTGGTTTCATGGCTTCGGGCAATTCACGTTTTAGATCAATATGTAATAGCCCATTTTCAACCTTGGCGCCGACCACTTCAACGTGATCTGCTAATTGGAAGGTGCGTTCAAAAGAGCGCCCGGCAATGCCTTGATGTAAATATTCAACATCTTTGTCAGTTTGCTTTTGACCAACCACTTGCAGGGTGTGTTCTTTGACTTCTATGTCCAGCTCTTGATCTGAAAAACCGGCCACGGCAATGGTAATGCGATAGGCATTATCATCTAATTGTTGAATGTTATAGGGGGGATAGCCGGTTGTGCTGTTTTCAACATTGCCAAAATTATCAAGCATGTTAAACAGCCTGTCAAAGCCGACTGTTGATCTGTAAAATGGTGTAAAATCAATATTTTGCATCGTTAGACTTCCTTCTTTAAGCGATATCTAAACACAGCCGATATTTCAGTGATTATCTTGTTTGATCAATCTCTGGTTGTTTGGCTGGGTGCACCCATCTGGCGTGCATACTGTATATTTGGGGAGTAGATAGCCGGTTTCAAGAGCCTTAGGCTCAGGACCTAGATAAAAAGCTTCATAAGAAATATGAACATAAGCTGAACGGACCGTTTTTATTGGTTCAGGTAAGGCGGGGTAGACTTAATCTTTAACATATCAAAGTGCGGGTGATTTGAAGTTGAAGGGAAGCGAAGTTTTTTGAAAGGGAAGGTATGATGAGACAGGTTTTTCTGAGCGGTTTTCTTAGCAGTTTTATTCTCTTAAGCGGGGCAAGTTTGGCCCAAGCTGCCGATATTGGTTATGATGGCTATGACGAGAATGTTTATCAAGACCATGCCTATATTGACAAAACACTCGATGATTTTGAAAAACGCAATGGCATTTATAAAGGTGATAAATTTCAATATGAAGACAATGACTACGTTGAGAAAAATCAGGGCCTAAAAGATTATGATTTGCGTGCTCAGCGTGATGAGAATTGTAAGCGCGAGGATCAAATCACACTTGAATGTCTACACCCTCGCCAAATTCGTCGCCGTTTGGTGCGCCGTGGCTGGCATGATTTTAAAATCTTAAAAGACGGCCCGCGCCGGATCAAGATGGTTGCCACCAATTATAATGGTCGTCGGTTTAGATTGGTTGTGTCGCGTTGTGATGGTGTGATTGTGCGTCGGCGTCCATTAAACCGTTATTGGGGTTATAACAGGCGGCATTATTAGACCTTGTGGGCTCAATTCGGTTTTGAGAAAAAAGTAGGCAAATTTCAAACAACCTCATGAAAATGGGGTTGTTTTTTTATGTGTTGTTCTAGCCAGCATATCGACTTTTGCGAGGCTTTGAAATGTGAACGCCAGCTGAATAACTCTTTCTGATTTTGTTCAGTTGCCTTTTGCCATAGTGAAAAAAGTTAAGGGGCAATGCGCCAGATTTTTTACTTGATCAAAGATCAAAAGATCAAAGATCAAAAGATTAAGGATCAAAGGAGGAGTTCAATGAAACCGATTTCATTAGTTGCACTTTTAGTGTGTGCTGTGATGCTAACGCCAAGTTTGGCTGAAGCGGCACGTAAAGGTGATGGTTATAAGCCGCGTGCTGAAAAGGGCGTGAAAAAGAAAGTTAACAAGAACAAAATTGGTGGCAAAAAGGCCGCTGCACGCAAGAACAAAAAGGTAGTAAAGAAGAAAAAGAAAGCTAAAAAAGTGGTTAAGTCACGGGCAAGATCTGCCATTGTTCACAAGCCTCGCAAAAAAAGCAAATCGCGCAAATTTAAAAGATTATTGAAAAAATCTCTTAAAGTTATTGGCGAATATTCTTTGCAAGATGCGTATGGTGCCCCTCGTCGTGGGGTAAGGGCTAGAGGCCCCTATCATTATGGTCGCTCTGCTTGTTTACCAAAGCCGTTGATTAGAGCGCGTTTAATTGATCGTGGATGGCACAATTTTGAACTGATTAATCGTCGCCCTAACAGAGTTCGTTTAAGAGCAACAAATTTTAAAGGTCGTCGGTTCCATCTTGTCATTGATAGATGCCATGGCCATATCATTAAAAAACGTCCTGTACGTCAATATTGGGGTTATAGATATTAAAGCCCTTAATAAGACCCCCAACTCCTGGCGGCCAGCACGACAGCCCCAAGATCCCCAAGCCTGGCGCCAGGAAACCAGCCTCTTTAAAAAAGAGGCTGGTTTTTTTTTGCAAATCATGATCGAGTATGGCTGATTGTTCACAATTGAGGTGTAAAAAGCGGTGGAGCTGGTTAGCTTATATAACAACCCTGTCCCAGAAGGGGGCATGACTGGGCGCGTGGAGATTGATAAGCGGGTTTTTCTTCGTTATGCCTGCTGGAGGCCTACCACAGATTATGTGCGTGGTACGGTCGTTTTGGTGCAGGGTCGCTCTGAATTTATTGAAAAATATTTTGAAACTGTGAGTGATCTTAGACGGCGCGGGTTTTGGGTTGCCACCTTTGATTGGCGTGGACAGGGGGGCTCAAGCCGGGATTTTAAGAACCATTATAAGGGGCATATTTGGGATTTTGGCCAGTATGATAAGGACCTGTTGACCTTTATGCAGCAGGTGGTGTTTCCCGATTGTCCAGCCCCTTATTATGCTTTGGGGCATTCAATGGGGGCCCATAATTTATTACGTCATGCAGGTGCTAGTTTGTGCCAGTTTGATCGTATGGTGCTGTCAGCGCCAATGCTGCGTTTGTCACGTGAAATTTTGGGAATGCCAAGAGAATTTGTCTCCATAGCTGTGAATTTGGCCAGTTGGCTTGGCTTGGGTGAATCTTATGTGCTTGGCGGTACAGATAGGAACATCAATCAAAGGGCCTTTAAAGGCAATAAATTGACCCGTGATCAAGAGCGATTTGAGCGTAATAAAGCGATTTTGACGGCAAGTGATAAGTTGTGTGTTGGTTCTCCCACTTATGCCTGGTTGTTAGCTGCACTACGCTCAAGTAGCTATGTGATGCAGCCTTCCTTCGCGGCTAATGTGAAAATTCCTATTTTACTTATTGGGGCTGGCTCGGACCGAATTGTCTCAAACATTGCCATTCGTGAATTTGCTGAGCGGTTAAAGAGTGGCAAGAATGTCATTATTCCCAACGCACGTCACGAAATTTTGCAAGAGAGCGATGGGGTGCGAGAACAATTTTGGGCCGGTTTTGATGCTTTTGTGCCTGGTGAAGTGGCGTTTCAAGCTTCAGATTTAACGAATTTGCTTTCCTCTCAAAGCAGTTGAATAGGCTAGCAGCAGGATTTTATGACGTCAAAATGTCTATGGCTTTTGCGTGCAGCTCTTGTGTTGCGGCCGCGATGATTTGTCCGCCTTGGCCAGGATCTTTGCCTTGCCAATTGCTAATCACGCCGCCAGCCTGGCGTACAATTGGCACCAAAGGGGCGATGTCATAAGTTTGCAAACCAGTTTCGACGACCAAATCAATAGATCCCATTGCCAGCAGACAATAGCTATAACAATCGCCGCCATAGCGGGTCATTTGGCAGTGGCTGCGTAATTTTTCAAAAGCTTGAAAATCTTGAGCAGAGGCAAAAAGGTCCGGGCAGGTGCTGGTGATGATCGCACTGTCAAGCGTGGTTGTTTGCCTGGTTTCAATAGGGCCTTCATATCCCTCCCAACGGGCAAAGGCCCCTTCAGGAGAGGCCCAAAATCGCTCTTTGGTAAAGGGTTGGTTCATAAGCCCGATAATTGGTTCATTTTGATAATTTAAGCCTATGAGGGTGCCCCATAAAGGGCTGCCCATGATAAAGGCTCTGGTGCCATCTATTGGGTCTATGACCCAGCAATGCTCTGAGGATTGCTCTTTTGTGCCGAATTCTTCGCCAATAATGGCGTGGGAGGGCAGGTTTTGAGCTAAAAAATCACGAATCACTTGTTCGGCATTCCGGTCAGCCATAGTGACAGGATCATATGTTCTCTTGAGCTTTTTATTCTCAACAGAAAGTTTTCCCCGAAAAAAAGGCTCAATTTCTTTTGCTGAAAGATCGGCCAATTGGTTCATAATTGTTAAGAACCGTTGGACTTCGTCGGCATGAATGGAACTCATGCCATCCCCCTAACTTTAGAACTTAAAGTGTTCATTTTTCTTACATTTATGTTGAATTTTCGCTGTGAGGAAGGTTGTTGATTTTCCTCTTTCCTGTCAGGTTGAGTGTATAAAAGAATACTGATAATTACGCAACATTGTATGTGGCATAAAAGTTACTAATATTGCGCCTTTTGGTCGTATGCCCTTGCAACCTTTTGGCCGGACTGACATAGTAATTTGATTACTGGGTAAACCAGTAACGCCCCTATCAGGGCGTTTCCTCCCTTTGACTTGGGCCGTTCGCTTGTCGAGCGGCCTTTTTTCTGTTTGGGGGAGGGTTATTAATGATTTTATCTATGTTAAGTAAAGCAAGATATGGTTTTTCACTTTACTCTGCAGCGCTTAAGGTTGGTTTAAAGCTATCTGAAATGGTGCTTACAAACGTTTCAAAGCTTTTATGTAGCTGGTTACTCAGTTTTAAAAACCCTTCATGGGGTTCAAGTGTGTGTTCATTCATATAGAGGTGGCGATTTATTTCAATTTGTAAGGCATGTATGTTTTTATGCGGCGCTCCATAATGTTCAGTAATATAGCCTCCGGCATAAGGAGAGTTATGGGCAACGTTAATGCCTTGGTCTTGTAATAGTTCACTTAAATAAGCGACTAAATCTTGATCTGCTGTGGTTCCATAGCGGTCGCCGATGATGATATCGGCAAGGGGGGAACCATTTGTCGTGTGTTGACGTGATGGCATGGAATGACAGTCAATTAAAATGGCCATGTTAAAGCGTTCAAATTGCTCCTCAATCATTTTTGCCAGTTTTTGGTGATAGGGAATGTAATATTGCTCTATACGGTTTAATGCCTCTTTTAAGGTCAGAGGCTTTTGATAGATTTCAACGCCATGTGCAACGACTCTGGCAATGGTGCCAAGGCCTGCTGCGACCCTTATGGATTTATGGTTGGCTTGTGTTGGCAAAGGATCATGGATTAACTTTGGATCAAGTTCTAATGGCTCTCGATTTAAATCAACAAAAGCACGTGGGAATGTGGCTGCCAACAAAGGGGCGCCTAGATCTGGTACAAATTGAAATAATTGATCTACCAGCACGTCTTCAGATTTGCGCAAATTCAATGGGCTAAGGCGTGATTGTTTTAAAAAAGAGGGGGTGTAGTGGCGTCCACTATGAGGTGAATTGAACACAAATGGCACAGTTGGCTGAAATGGGGCAGAAATGACATACCCGACCTCTTTTGCTAACTCAGACTGGTGGGGCTGATCGGATTGGATCGGGTATGGTTGGCGTGTATGTTGCCTTTGAACGCTTAAATTGTGCTTCATGACGATTAAATAATCACTTGTAACTTATAATCTTTAGATTGATTTGCCGCGTAACTTGATGTGTGTTGAGGGGTAAATTAACCAAATTTTTTAGAGTTGGCACACCCTATGCTTGACTTGCCCACAGTTTAATTATGCTGGACCGGTTTGTTTGAAATTGAACAGATTGATTTATTCTTGAGAAAAAAGATGGGCGTTGGATAAGTTGAGTGTGTCTTTTTTTAATTAGGCGTCATACGGCTCATTTATGCACCAAAAAGTGTATGTTATTTTATCAAATATTAGTCAAAGAATGACCTTTAGGATATAATGGTGCTTTGATCATAAGAACCGTTTAGGATCAGATTTTTTCTTGTTTCAGGCGATTTGGTGGCAGCTCTTAAAATCATTGTTGCATTTTGAGGGTTTAAAATCGGGGCAAAAGGAACAAAAGTAGAAAGAGAGCTTCATGTCAGAAAAAGAGCCAAAGAATAAAAAAATACAAAGAATTTTGCTTGCTGAAGACGATGAGTCTATGCGTTTGTTTCTTGATAAGGCGTTAAGCCGGGCGGGTTATGAAGTTACATCCTTCAGCACCGGTATTGAGGCTTTTGAGCGGTTAAAAGAAGAGCCATTCACGTTGCTATTGACAGATATTGTTATGCCAGAAATGGATGGCATTGAATTGGCACGCCGGGCCGCAGAGGTTGACCCGAAGCTGAAAATTATGTTTATCACCGGCTTTGCAGCTGTGGCACTAAATGCTGAGAACGCGACCCCTGATGCCAAGGTGCTGTCCAAGCCGTTTCATTTGCGCGATTTGGTAGAAGAAGTTGATCGTATGTTGGCGGCGTAATTGATGTCATTGATCATATCAAGGCTGCGGGCATAGGGTGAATAACAGTCGGCGATTATATGGTTTATTAATTTTTGAGATACGTTTCGGCTGGGCATCTTTGCAGCAAACTTTTTTCTTTATCTTTGTTTCCTTAGGTTGGGTCTGGTATGCCTTGGTAAACTTGAAAAAGAAGCATAGCTAAGATTTTTTACAGAGTAGACTTGTCAAATAGCCTCCTGTTCAGCTATAGACATCTATCTTCATACTATGGGACGTTAGCTCAGCGGGAGAGCACTACCTTGACATGGTAGGGGTCACTGGTTCAATCCCAGTACGTCCCACCATCTTTTTTTACATCTACATAAACACCACCTAACATTTTGAAAGTTGGACCCAATCCGGGTTCCTTTTTCATTCTGTGAGACTTTCATGCTGTGTGCTCTCAAGATGGGTAAAATTTTAACAGTGAAGTCGTTGAGGCAAAGTATAGCTTTGATGAATTGTTTGAACTTGCCATGGGCTCTTTTTTAAATCCTTGCAAGCTTAGGCATTTTAACCTGTTGGGAGGAGCCGGTAAAGAGAGTGGGCATAAAAGAGAGTTAATGGCGGGCCTAGAGAGAGAAACTTGGCACTTTAATCAGGTTTCCGAATGGACACCCGGCCTGTTGGGCCGCGCCATCGCAGGCCCGAG
>JANQQH010000217.1 GCA_028285025.1 Hyphomicrobiaceae bacterium
CGGCAAACGGGTTAACATTCCAAGCTATCGCTGTAAAATCGGTGATGTTATTGAGGTCAAAGAGGGCTCAAAACAAATGGAACTCGTCATTCAAGCCTCTCAAAGCCCAGAACGTGACGTTCCTGACTATATTGATGTAAACCACGACAAATTAACAGCAAGCCTCACTCAAATCCCTGGGCTTTCAGATGTACCTTATCCGGTGATTATGGAACCAAATTTAGTCGTTGAATTTTATTCTCGTTAAGATCTATAAAAATAAATTATCCAAAAGAGCCGTTGATCACTGCAACGGCTCTTTTTTTTTACAAAATGTTTCTAAGACAAAAAAGTCTTAAATATTACCCTCTTAAAACAATTAAATTGGTAAGGTTGCAAGGTTTTTTCCTGAACCTTGATGGTTAATCTTTCATCCGCAGAAAGAACATCAAGATTTTTCTCAAGGTCAACGTTTTATTAGAATTTTACAGGAATGATATGGGTAAAGTCATGAACTTTATAGATCTAAACAAGCTCGAATCAATTAAGTTCTCTTTTGATTGAACCGAATGGGAAACGCGCTTGAATGAAAGTATTTTTTTAAAATATTTTGACAAACAAACAATCACCGCGGATTGAAAAATATGAATGAAGTAAGCCCAAAAATCACGCAAGCAACAGCGGCAATTTCTGATGATGAGTATCTCATCATTGAACAGGCCTTGATGCAAAACCCACGCGGACGGGGGTTTTTGGCTGAATATATTCAACGTAACCGCCCTGAAGACACAAAAAAGCTGCTCTCAGCCATCCAGCGGATAGAAAACAATTTGGTCCAACCTGAGAAAAATACCCAACAAGAAGACCTGGACCCCATCCGCATGAGCATCATTGAAATGGCCAAAGCAATCGCCAAGACCAGGGAAGAAATTAAATCAATAAAACCGGCCAATGAAGACGATAATCAGTTAATCAATGCAACAGAAGAATTAAGCGCCATTGTAGAATCAACTGAAAACGCAACGAATACAATTCTAGAAGCAGCCGAAGAAATCCAAGAAGCCGCATGGGTGTTAAGAGAAGCTGGCGCACAAGATGAACCTTGTGATCAAATTGATAACAAAACCACTGATATTTACACGGCCTGTTCTTTCCAAGACATTACCGGCCAACGCACCACAAAAGTGGTACAAGCCCTCAGCTATATCGAAAACCGTGTAAACGCAATGATCGACATCTGGGGCCTCAATGAGTTTGCTTCAGACCTTACGCCCAAGCAAGACCAATCAGATACACGCCCTGATGCCCATTTGCTTAACGGACCCTCTAGAATTGGAGAAGGGTTAGAGCAAACACATGTCGATGATATGCTCGTTTCAGAAAAAGAAGACGAGGACGTTTCAATTGAAAGCGGAGAAAAACTAGCCGATACCCTTTCGTTTGACACCATTGAAACACAAGATGAAATTGTTAATCCAAATGAGATTAGTTTTGATAAAATCGAAGACAACAAAGATGAAAAAGCAACTGTTGATGATGACTTAGAAACAACAAATCTCAACGACGAAAACAAGCCCATACACGAATTAGAACAAAGCCCAATCGCTTCAACAGCATCTAAAGAAGACCCGTTTGAACAAATTGACATAAACGATGCAACAAACCTCCCACAAGCTCTAGCACAAGAAATTTCACATGACCAAGAAGATCCATTATCAGCAGTACCAACCTCAACAAATAAAATAGAGAACCCGCTCAACAATGAAGCAGATGATGTTAATTTTGTTGAAAACGACCTAACGTCTGAAACGAGTGACCTTGCCGTTTTGAGTGAAAAACCTTTTTCTGAGAATGAGCAACCTGTAGCCAACTTAAACTTTGAAGCAGATGACCCAACAACACTCGTTTCTGACCAAAGCCCCTTGGCACAAGCACCAACAGATGAAATATCCTCCTCACAAAACACCCAAGAAAATGATTTTGATTTTGGTGATATCGAAGTCACCGATCTAGACCAAACAAGTCAGCCAGAGCAATCTCTATCAGCCGTCAACCCACTTGAAGATCTCTCATCACCAGAGTTTGAACAAGAATTAGCCCCGCCCAAAAATGAAGAAGAAGCCATGACAATGTTAAATGAAAAGAACACAAACCCTGAGATAGAGACAAAAATTACCACTCAAGAAGAGTTCGATAAATTAGAAGAACTTGACCCAACCAGCTTGAGCGATGAACAAAAAGAAACGTTACTGAATTAGGCTTTAGATACATAAATGAGCCAAATTGACAAAACCGGACTTTGAAAAAGGGTAGGTCTTATGCGGCAGATTGCTGATTTTTGTATGTAGCTATAGTTAAATTTTCTAAAAACAATTGAGCACAATGCTCCCAACTAAAATTTAAAGCTTGTTGACGGCAAACATCTCGATCAAGGGATAAAGCTTTGGCAACAGCGTCCCCAAGATTATCATCACTCAAAGCTCCTGTAACGCCCTCTTCCACCACATCTATTGGTCCTGTCACTCGAAAAGCTGCGATTGGAACACCGCTGGCCATAGCTTCAAGCATCACAATACCAAATGTATCTGTTAGGCTAGGAAATACAAAAACATCTACTGAACTGTAACACTCAGCCAAATCTTGCCCTGTCTTTTTACCTGTAAAAATAACATCTTTATATTTTGCTTTTAAATTGGCCAAGCTAGGCCCATCACCGACAACGACTTTTTGTCCCTCAAACTCCAAGTCCAAAAAGCTTTCAATGTTTTTTTCTGGAGCAACCCTGCCAACATAAAGGGCCACCTTTTCATTCCCAAACAAACGGCAAGAACGTGGCTTAAACAGATCCGTATTAACACCGCGAGTCCATTTTAACAGGTCAACAAAACCTCGATCGGACAATTCATTGGCCAAACTTTGTGTTGCAACCATCGTTCCACCCCCAACATTATGGAACCGTTTTACAATTTTATACATCATTGACAAAGGAAGCGGGAATCTCTCAACAACATATTCAGGAAAACGCGTATGATAAGCTGTTGTAAAAGGAATATTCCTAGATAAACAGGCACGACGCATTGCCCATCCAATTGGCCCTTCTGTAGCCACATGAACCACATCAGGTTGAAACTGATCAACAAGCTTTTTTAATTGAAAGGATGAAACAAGAGCTAGCCTAATTTCTGGGTAAGTCGGACAAGGGAAGGTATAATAATCATTCGGTGTTACAAAAGACACCTTATGGCCAAGTTTTACAAGTTCTTCATTAACCCGCTGATAGGTTCTCACCACGCCGTTCACTTGGGGTTCCCAAGCATCTGTAGCAATCAAAATCCGCATAAAAATTAAGCAGCATCAACCATCTGCCGCTGTGCGCTCACGATTTGTTTTTGTTCTTCAGGTTGAATAATGCACTGCCCCTTAACCCAATGGATTATTTCAAAACGTCCATCCATCGTCTCTCCAACGGCGGTACAACTTTCAACCCAGTCTCCAGTGTTAATATAAAGCACATCACCAATTTGTTTCATAGCCACCTGGTGAATATGTCCACAAATGACACCATCAACATTACGCTTATTCGCTTCAAGAGAAAGCGCATGTTCAAACTCACCAATAAAATTGACGGCCTTTTTAACCTTTTGTTTTAAATAAGCGGACAAAGACCAATATTCCAAACCAGCTTTACGGCGCACCCAATTAAAATGGGTGTTCATCCAAAGCGCAAAATTATAAGCCCCATCTCCTAAGAAGGCCAACCACTTGGCATGGCGCACAACAATATCAAATTCATCACCATGAATAATAAGAAATTTACGCCCATCAGCCGTTTCATGAATGTCGCGGCGTTTTAAATCA
>JANQQH010000132.1 GCA_028285025.1 Hyphomicrobiaceae bacterium
AGACCCTGCAGCGAACCCTTACTTGGCGTCTTCGGCCATGTTGATGGCTGGCCTTGGTGGGTTTGAGAATAAAATCCATCCTGGTGATCCAAAGGACAAGAACCTTTATGACCTTCCCCCTGAAGAGCTTAAAGGCATTCCAACTGTTTGTGGTAGCTTGCGCGAAGCGTTGGAGTCTCTTGATAAGGACCGCGACTTCTTGAAGAAGGGCGGCGTGTTCACTGAAGATCAAATCGATGGGTTTATTGAACTGAAAATGGAAGAAGTTGAGCGCTTTGAGCTTATGCCTCATCCGGTTGAGTTCGATATGTACTACTCTATCTAATCCACCTCACAAGGATTTTCCTTGTTTAAAAGGGCGCTTGGCTGTTATGGCCAAGCGCCCTTTTTAAATTTACTTTCCCGCAATTCCCTTAACTTCCATGGTGAGACTTTGGCATTTTAAATTCCCTTGTCAAGGGTCCCCGCAAAGCGGCTACCGCCCTTGACAAGGGAATTTAAAATGCCAAAGTCTCACCATGGAAGTTAAGGGGAAAACTCGCAATTGTTATTGGCTTTAGAACCCATCGCGGCGGCGGCGGTGAACTTCATGCAGAAGGCGTTCTTTTAATGATTGATCAATCAGATCAAAAACGCCGCATTCAGGGGTTTGCATTTGTTTTAAGAACTTTTCAATATCGCCCTCAAAATTGGCCTTGGCCACACGGATAATTACGCCGGCTGTGGTTTCCATATTGACCCTTGCATTGCTGCACGCCACGTTGATGACAAAATTGGTGTAGGCCTCTTTAAAGGCCGGGCCAGCATTTTGCTCAAATTGGGCTTTATATTGTGTCCAGACTTTATAATCTTCGGTTTTTGGCCAATTATCGATGGTTTGCTTTGACAGGGCGGTTTTTATTTTCTCCACGGTTTCTGGCAGCAATTTCCATTTTAAGGTTTTTTCCAAATCTTGGCGTTGGGCTTCTTGAGGCGGTAAAATTTCGATATTGGCAAAATAAACCCTTGTTTCAGGATCTATAGCAGGTGGGACAGGCCCCCAGATTTCTGAAGAAGAAAAATCAGCTCCGCCGATCTCAGCATCGGTAAAGTTTGTGCCCCATAAATCTGCCAAAGTTAAATCCGCCACATTTAGTTCTGCGGTTTCAAAATTGACCATTTGCAAATGAGCAAGAGAAAAGTTTGTGCCTTGTAAATTGGCATTGCCAAAATTGCTTGCCAATGCAACGGCGCCAGAAAAATCAGCCCCCTGCATTTGAGCGCTGAAAAAATTACCTTCTGTGATAAAAGCATTTACAAAGGAAGTTTGGGCGCCTTTGGCCGAGGCGAAAGAACTGCTTGATAGAATGGCCCAATCAAATTTGGCATTATTTATGATAGCATTATCAAAAATTGCATCATGAGAATAGGTGGAGCGGAAATCAGCTGCCGTTAAATCCGCAGAGGTGAAATTGGCGCGGGCCAACATGGCGCAGCCGCGTTTTTGATAATCTTCCAATTTGGCATTGGCTATGTTTTCTTCTTGTAGCTCCCGGCAGCCAAATTTGGCTTGGCGCAAAATGGTGCGGTCTAAGATCGCATTTTCCAGATTTGCGTCTGTGAAATCTGCCTTGCGTAAATCTGAGCGGCTTAAATTTGCAAACCGTAAATTGCGCCCGCGCAATGATATGGTGACATCGTCTGAGACGCTTTGTTGATCTGTCACCAAATCTTCATCCACCACAATCAAATTGCGGTGAAACAGCCCCTTAAACTCATCGACTGTGTAGCCGGTATCGGCAAAAAAGTAAGCTGTGGGGGTAAACACGCGGGATTGGTTTACCTTTCCTTGCTTTTCGTTTCCAACTGTAATTGTCATAGGATTGATTTTTGACAATTGGCGGTCAATCCATTCGCCAGGAAAAGTCACCACGCAGATAGAGAAAAACAAAGCGATACTGATCAGGGCCAGCAAAACAAAAAAGTTGGTTGAGTGCTGGCGTCCTGTGCGCCACAAGGCTTGCCAAAAGTTTGCATTGGGTTTGCTTAAAAAGATCCCTACACCAATGAGGATAATGATTTCGACGATCAGATAAATCCGGTGGGCCCAGGTTATGCCTTCTGCATGATAAGGCAAGAAGGTGATTTGGAAATAGAGGATGAGAAAAACAGGTAATAACACCAAAGATAGCCAGACCATGCCGTGCAAAAAGGTGGCAAAAACAGCGCTTCGGTTGGCGCCTGCTAGGGCTTGGGTGTAGAAATAGCTGTGTAATTCAAGGCGTAACGGATGCGCGCGGCGCCCGCGCCAGGATTCATCTTCGGTTAAAATGGTGTCCAGCTCAATAATTTTGCGAGATAGCAAGACATGCTGCACC
>JANQQH010000236.1 GCA_028285025.1 Hyphomicrobiaceae bacterium
AACCGCGCTCAACTCCTTTGCCATAAGTTGGTAAGTCTGCCGCGCTTTTTTAGCGCCCCCATTTTTAGCCAGCTCAACAGCTTGTGGCATATCTGTAAATCCATGGGCAGCCCGTAAACGCTGAACTTGCCCCCCTTCCTGATCAATCGCAATAAAGGCTGGCCGGTCAAGCGGCGCGGCGGATTTCATGTACGTAACAAGCGTGCGCACTTGCGCTCGATCTTGCAAATTTGCGCCCATAAAAATAAGCCCGCCAATTTGCCCTCTGGCCAATAAGTTTCTGGCGGCCTGAACACTCTTGTCGCCAGGCTTGGTTCCAGAAAAACCCAGCATCAACATTTGCCCAATCATTTGATCAAGTGAAGCCGCTTCGCGATGGGCTGTTTTCTGAACAAACTGAAATTGAGAAACCAGATTGCGTTCGTCTTTTGAAAAAGCATAGGTGCTTTTGCTCTCAACAAATAACTCAGCTGAATGGGCATAAATCGTGTTTGCCGGGAAAATCCAACTGAAAATGACAACAGCAGTGCAAATAAAATATTTCATAAAAACCCAACACTTTTAAAAGGGCCATCACAATTAACTTGATAGCCATTGCCTGTAAATTGAGGTGAACATATGAAAATCATCTTAAAATAAGCAAAATCACCCCATTAAATAATAAATCTTGATATGTCTCTCAACTCTGAAGTGCAGAAAATGGGAGTAAAAAGGCATATCTAGTGAAATATAAGGGGAGAATTTTTGCATCAATTGCAAACTTGGGATAAATATGAGTCCCAATAAATCGTAACAGATTATAAAAGACACACAACCATGCTGGCACCTGGCCCAAAACAATTAAGCCCACCCTTCATATGCCTGCTTCTAGCAAGTGCCTTGATGCTTGCTTGCCTTGTCCATAATTCACAAGCATATGCGCAAGAAGGGGCCAATATTCTAGCCCGCAAAGGCAATGCGCAATTGCACCGCGGTGAAAATGAAAACGCCATAGCTTCATTATCTGAAGCGCTCTCTGTCGGCCAATTACAAATCTACACCAAAGCCTCAATTTTAAATGACCGCGCTTTGGCCTACACCAGGATCAAAAAATATGAACGCGCAATGGATGACTTTAACAAGGCCATTGAAGCGTTCCCAGAATTTGCCACCGCCTATAATAATCGCGGCCTTTTGCTCAATAAATTAGGATTTCATCAAGAGGCCATAAAGGACTTTAATCGTGCTTTGGCCTTACAACCAAAGTCTGGGGCAATCATACATAATCGGGCCAACGCTTTGCTAAATGCTGGCGCTGAAAAGGTTGCCTTTAAAGATTATGGCAAGGCGCTCAGCCTGTTAAATGACAAAACGGAACCTCATTTGGCAAGAGGACAAATCCACTGGGCCCATCAACGCCGTTATGCCGCTTTACGAGAATTTAATTTAGCGCTTGAGCAAAATAACAATCATGCCAAACTGCTTTACAACCGCGGTCAGGTTTACTTAGCGTTAGAACAACCAACCAATGCCATCAACGATATTGCCAAAGCTGTGCACCTTGCCCCGAACAATCAACAATATAAAATGGAGCTTGCAACCATTTATCTTAACAATGGTCAGCATTTTCAAGCGCGCCAATTGCTCTCTAAAATTCTTCAAACTGACCCATTAAACGCACCTGCCTTGATTTTACGTGGGCGCGCCTATGCCGATAAAGGTGATTTTAGCAAAGCCCTTAATGATTTAGATCAAGCCGTTTCTTTAACTGATGGACCAGCTGCTTACGCTGAACGTGCACTCTTGCGTTCTAAATACAATATGCCTGACCTGGCCACCCAAGATACAAGCGCTGCCATTCAAAAAGCCCCCAAAACCGCCCGTAGTTGGGCAGCTCTTGGCCAAGCCGCTCTGCATGATGGATTGATTGGCAATGCAGAGCGATACTTTTTAGAAAGTTTGAAACGCGATAAGGGGTATAAACTGGCCAAAGAGGGGCTGGTCAAATTGGGCATTGTCCAACCAGACAAACAACAGCAGATTTTTGCCGATGATAGTTTAGACGATGACAGCGTTCTGTGGACAATCGTTGAACACCAAAAGAGCAATTACATTGCCTCACATCCCAAATATCCCAATCTCAAAGTTCATTTAGATCTATATGGCCCCAACAAACCAAAAATCTTGGAATGGACCGTTTTAACCGGCAAATATAAAGGTTTTGGCCTCTTGCGTTATGACGCGGGAAGCAAAGACAAGGCAAACCCGTTTGAGCAAGTTTCAATCATCAATCTTAAAAAGCAAAAAGTGCTCTCAATTGAACCCTTCCGCTGGGGCAAAAAAATCTCCAAATGGGATTGGAAAGACTATGATGTTGAGATCAAGGACCCGGATGGCATAACCAATAAAATTGCCCTTCGCACCCCACCAAAACGGCGCAAACGCCCCAAAGTGACTTCCCAAAGCGATTGGCTTTGGAATGATGGAGGGTTTTGGAATTCAAAACCCAAAGCCAAAAAATATAAGAAGAAAAAGCGGGTGCGGCGTAAAAAGAAGAAAAAGAAATTTTTAGGAATATTTAGTTTTTAAAAATCAAAGACGGATTCTTGGTTTAAATGGGCAAATCTAAGGGCTTAAACTGTTGCTTATGGTCCACAACTGTCAATTAACCAGGGCCTAGATTTAAATTGTAACTTCAAAACCCTAGCTCCCCCCTTGCCAACACCCCCCAAATAAATGCAATCTTAAAAATGAATAATTGAATGGGTGTTTTTATATTTGTAATGCTTGTTTGCCTTTAAGAAACAAAGCGATATGATACAAAAAATGAACATAACAGCACAGTTGATCAAATTGGGCTTAAAGGCTTGGTTTGCAATCTTTACTATTGCCATGCTGAGCTTTGTTCAAACCGCACAAGCCAGAGACATAATATCACGTAAAAACACACGTTTTTCTGAATTTCCACCCGGTGCTATCGTTGTCGACACTTCAGAGCGCCGGTTATACTATATGTTAAAGGACAGCAAAGCGATCAGGTACCGTGTTGCCGTTGGCAAACCGCACATGCAATGGTTTGGCAAAACCTTTGTTACCTCTAAACGCAAGAATCCAGATTGGCGCCCAACAGCTCGTATGCGCGCCCAAGGCTACCCTAGATTTGTACCAGGAGGCCCCAATAACCCATTAGGCGTGCGTGCAATATATCTAGGCTGGAGTGAATACCGCATTCATGGGACAACATCACCCAGATCAATCGGGCGAGCCGCTTCAAGTGGCTGCATCAGAATGTTGAATAAGGATGTCGTTGATCTATATAAACGCGTGCACATTGGGGCCCCAGTAGATGTGATAAGATAATGATTACATCGGGCAAGAGATAATAAATAATGTAAAGAATTGGTAGGGCAAAGCGTCCAAATGCCTTAAAAATAGGCAAAAATTAAAAAAGGGGGATAGCACCTATCAAAAGCGTGTGAGGGAATGGTTGAAGTTTGAAAAATGTGTTAATTAATTGAATCAAAATCGAAAGAAATTTAACAATTAGATCTAGCAATTTAACAATATCTTTAGCATGTTATAGTATCAATGAGGCATCTATTTGCATGCATATATCAATGCTTTAGGTCTAGTTCAGAGTACAAAAAGGAATATGACAAATGAAACGAATAACACCACTTTTGTGTGTCATTGCATGTGCGGCATTTACAATGACACTGATACCAACCAGCAAAGCAAACGCCCAAGATTTATTTACCGCTCTATTTGGCGGCGGCGGCGGTTTGGGAGCAGGCAAGTCTCATGTTTCATTTTCAAAAAAATACAGCCCCGGCACTGTTGTGGTCAGCTTTGGTGATCGTCGCTTATACTTCATCAATAAGCGTGGCTCAGCTTTATCTTATCCAATCGCCATTCCAAAAGGTGACAGTCGTTGGTCAGGCAGCTCTCGCATTAGCCAAAAACGGGTGAATCCATCATGGACACCAACACCAAAAATGCGCCGTGAGAATCCAAAATTGCCAGCCTATGTCCCCGGTGGCCATCCACGTAATCCACTAGGCGTGCGCGCCCTTTATATTGGATCTTCCCTTTATCGCATTCACGGAACAGACGCTCCATGGACCATCGGCAAAGCCGTCTCAAAGGGCTGCATTCGCATGTACAATGACCATGTGGTTGATCTTTATCCACGTGTTCGTGTTGGCGCCCGCGTTATTGTGACATGGAAGCGGTTCAAATCAGTTTAAATTTTCCTGTAATTTGGTTTTTAATGACTTTTTGTTTTTTTTGATAGAGCACAGATTTTTAAAAGTTTATTCATAACAAAAAAGCAGCCAAAGAATTTTGCTTTCCTTTGGCTGCTTTTTTTGTCTTAAAAGACTTGGCTTGCTCATCTGCTTAAAATCAAGGTGCCAGGCAACTGTCAAAACGAGTTGCTAAATCACCCATTAGAGATGAATAAGCTTTTGGCCCGGCTTCTATTTTAACCCCGATAGGATCAAGCATAGCCGTTTTTACAGACGTACCAGACACAAGAGAGTTGACTATTTTTTTGTTATATTGCGGTTCAGCAAAAACACATACCACTTTTTCATTCGACAGTTTTGCGCGCAGTTCACGCAAATGCTTAGCACTTGGAGGAACTGTGGGGTTAAGGGTCAGAGCCCCTGTAGCTTGAAACCCGTAACTGCCGGTAAAGTAACCATAAGCATCATGAAACACCATAAAATGCCGTCCCTTTAAATTGGACATGCGCTGTTTTAAAGAGCTCTTAAGCCCTTCAAGTTGCTTTATTTGCGCCGCTGCATTTTTTTCAAATTGAACTTTATGGGCAGGGTAAAGCTCACTCAATTTTGTTTTGATCGCTTTGGTGATGACAATGGCATTGTCCAAACTCAGCCAGATATGCGGGTCAATGCCACCTGAATGATCATGACCATGGTGCCCATGATCATCATGGTGTCCATGGTCTTTGTGGTCGGTTTTCTTTTTCCCGTGGTCATGCCCATGATCATCATGGTGTCCATGGTCTTTGTGGTCGATTTTCTTTTTCCCGTGGTCATGCCCATGATCATCATGATGTCCATGGTCTTTGTGGTCGGCTTTCTTTTTCCCGTGATCATGGTCATCATGATGACCAGTCTCATGAGCATGGTCTCCATGATCGTGAGGGGAGCCAAACTTACGTAAGTTCAGTGAAGGCAGCTTTAGTAAAGGAAATGATACCTTTGGTTTAGACAAACTTGAAACAATATTTTTCAGTGGTGTTTCCAGTTCTGGCCCCACCCAAACAAGAAGGTCAGTGTTGTGCAGGCGCCGCGCATCAGACGGTTTCAGCTGAAAATGGTGTGGGCTAGAGGCCCCTTTTAACAGTAAATAAGGGGTTCCCACCCCTTGCATGACGCCGGCCACCAAACTATGTACCGGTTTAATCGTAACAACCACATTGGGCTCTTTTGCTTGCAAGGCCCAAATGGAGCCAGAAAGAAGGTACGCAAACGTAAAAAATATCAAGAAACGTGCTCGTGAGATCATTTTTTGCCTCAAACTTCGATTAAAAGATTTATGTAATATTATTACAAGCTATATAATGTAATATTATTACAAGCTATATAATGTAATAATATTACAGGCAATAAATATCTTAATCTCTCCCATTTTGCGTTATATTAAGGGACAGCAACGGGCCAAATTTGTTGAGCGCAAAGTTGGTTGAATAACGTCCCATTAAGGCATAAAGGATATTAAAACAAATGCAAAACATGAACGTTTATGTATGTGCCATACTAAGCGCCTTGTGCTGGGCCGGCTTTGCGAACAAGGCTCAAGCTCACCCCCATGTATTTATTGAAAGCGAAACAGAAGTTTTACTCAATACAAAACATCAAATTACCGGCTTTCGTCATAAATGGGTTTTTGATAGCCAATACACCGCCTTTGCCCTTGTTGGAATGGATGTTGATAAAGATGGCAAATATTCTCCTCACGAATTGGAACCCTTAGCCAAAGAAAACATCGAGAGCTTGCATGAATATGATTTTTTCACCCATGGGACTTATAAAGGCAAAGCGATAAAACTTGAAAACCCAACTGATTATAAATTAACTTATATTAACAATGTGCTGGCTCTAGAATTTACTCTGCTAGCGAAACAACCGGTTTCTATTTTAGGCAATCCATTAAAATTGGCCATATATGACCCTGAATTTTTCATCGCTTTTCTAGAGCCTAAAAAACAAAAGGAAATGCGCCTTGCCAGTACCGCCCCTAAAAATTGCATGTTTGAAAAACGAAAAGCTGCAATGGATCAAACCAACCTGGTTGAAAGCCGCTTAGGACAGCCCATGGATTTAAGCAACGATGAGAACATTGGCGCAGGCGCCTTTTTCGCCCCGTCTTTCCATATTTCCTGTCTGACCAATTAAGCTAATAATTTACAAAATGCATAATACGTCAATTTACAAATCTGTTTTTCTGTTTTTGATAATGGGAGTGCTGCTCGTTGCACCTGTTGGTTCTGCTAGTAGTGCTGAAAACAAAAGTACCACACACATTCAGATCGCCCAAAGTGAAAGCCCGGCTCAAAAAAACAGCCTAAAAGCTTTAAGAAAAGCCCAAGAAGAAGCCAGCCAAAAACAAATAGCTGCTAGCCCCCCACCACAGCCAAATCTATGGACAACAACAAAACGTTGGATTGCCCAAAAACAAGCTGAGATAAGTCGCACATTTAGCCATTATATAGATCGGTTCCAACAAACCAACGACGCCCGCTTTGCACTGGCCCTCATCCTAGCAAGCCTGGCTTATGGTTTGGTCCATGCTGCCGGGCCCGGCCATGGCAAAGTGGTAGTTTCTTCTTATGTCATGGCCAACAATCAAACCATGAAGCGTGGTATATGCCTTGCTTTTCTCAGCTCTTTTGTCCAAGGCACTGTTGCCATTGTTCTGGTTGGCGGCATGGCTTATCTGTTTAATGCCACCGGGGCAAGCATCAAACAGTTCGGCCTCAAGCTTACCCAGCTTTCTTACATCTTCATCATTATGCTCGGACTTTATTTATTGGCCAGCACCGCCTTGCGTCGATTTAAAACCGCAACAGCTGTAAAAGAAAAACACAGCCCCTCATGTGATCACCACCATCATCACAATCACGATCATCACCATGCAGATGAGGACTGCGGGTGCGGTCATGCCCATATCCCCACTAGCGATCAAGTGCAAGGCAATTGGAACGTTGCCAAAATTGCATCCCTGGTGCTCTCAGTTGGTTTGCGTCCTTGCACAGGTGCCCTTTATGTTCTGGCCTTTGCCCTGATCAAAAATTTATTTTGGGTCGGCGCCATTGCCGTCTATGCCATGGCGTTGGGCACAGCGGTGACCATTTCTCTGATGACGATGGCTGTAGTTGGTGGGCGCGAACTCGCTTTGGTGTCAACCGCTGGCAATCACCGCGGGGTTCGTCTTGTTTATGATCTTTGCGCCTTTGGTGGCGCCATAGCTATTATTCTTTTTGGAAGCCTGTTGCTAGCCGGCAGCTTAGGCCCCGTCTCTCCTTTTTAGGTGATAAAAATTAAGCAAAAAAGTTAACCCATCCGATTAACCAAAACCATTTGAACAACTTGCAAGTCTTTACGGCAAAGTGACAATAAAGCCGTGTTGGTCAAGGAGTTTAAAATGAGGTGGGTACAGTATTTCGTGATCGCTCTACTTGGAGCAGTCACAGCAAATTTTGTGGTTCAAAACCATTCACAAAAATTAGAAGAAAAGTTTGAGGTAATTTTATACACGCTTTCGCTTTGCGACCATTGTGCCGTGTTTGAAACAGACTATTTGCCAGATTATAAAGTTCATGCACTATCCAAAATTGCCCCCCTTGTCATGATTAATATGGATGAGCAGGGCACAGGGCCTTATCACTTAAAAACCCCCATTTCACATGTGCCAACCGCAATCATCATGAAAAACGGCAAAGAAGTCGCCCGTCTTAATGGATTAGTCGATCGCACCTTTTTCTATGCTTTTATAAGAAATCAAACTATCCAATAGTTAAGATAATATCTGTCCCAATCGCCCTATAATTGCCAAATGGATCAGTCAATCCTTGATAAAAAGGCCAAGGCCAGTTAAGGATTAGATGAACAATAAAAACAAATAAGTCCTAAACGAAATGTGAAGGATTGGAAGACGACAGTATTGGTAAAAAAGTAAGAGGCAACAGATGACAAAAATGAACCGCCGTACGTTTATCGCAACTGGTGCCGTTGTTGGAGGAATAGCTGCCAGCAGTTTTCCAAGCCCAGCTCTTTCAAAGGGGCGCAAAGAATTGCGCCTTGCCATGTCATGGCCCAAAAATTTTCCCGGCCTGGCTACAGCCGCACAGCGTTTTTCCAAACGTTTTGAAGTGGCAACACAAGGACGTTACAAAATACGTATTTTAGGTTCCCCAAATAAATTGTTTCACCCCTTAAAAGTCCTCGACGCTGTCCAGCAAGGGACGGTCCATATTTATCATTCTGCAGACTATTATTTTACCGGCAAATCTCCTGTTTACGCTTTTTTTGCAGCAGTGCCATTTGGTTTAACAGCCGCTGAAAAAGATGGCTGGACTCATTTTGGGGGCGGACAACAATTATGGGATGAACTAGCCGCTCAATTTGGCATCAAGCCTTTTGCCTGCGGACAAACAGGTTCACAAATGGGCGGTTGGTCAAAAAAGCCTTTAACCTCATTAGATGATTTTAAAGGCCTTAGATTTCGCATTCCAGGCCTGGGCGCAGATGTTTTAAAAGAGCTGGGCGCCGCCCCTGCAACAGGGTTAGCTGCCACAGAAATCATGCCTGCTTTAAGCGCTGGACGCATTGACGCAACAGAATGGATCGGCCCTTATAATGATTTAGCCTTTGGGTTTCACAAAATAACAAAACACTATCATTATCCAGGGTTTCATGA
Source organism: Hyphomicrobiaceae bacterium (assembly GCA_028285025.1). Classification (GTDB taxonomy): domain Bacteria; phylum Pseudomonadota; class Alphaproteobacteria; order Rhizobiales; family HXMU1428-3; genus HXMU1428-3. Next base: position 8,929 of record JANQQH010000236.1, read on the forward strand.
ACCGGGCACGACATTATGCCTAGGCGTTTCCAAAAAACTTTATGATGGCATGACCAAAGAAGATCAGGCCATCATGGAAGCGTGTGCCGTTGCCGAGAATAATTTTGGTTTATCAGAGTTCATGGCCAATAATTCTAAGGCGCTGGAAATATTAATTAATAAACATAAAGTCCAGATGCATGAATTCTCTGACGAGTTCTATCAAGCCGCTGGTGAGGCGGCAAAAGATGTGGTTGCCAAAGCAGGCTCAGGCGATGGTCTGTCCAAGAAAATTTACGACAGCTACATGAACTTTCGCAAATTAAGTACCGAGTGGTCCAAATATTCTGACTTCAGCTATATGAAAAAACGCGCACTCATTCAAAAAAGCTAACAATAAAAATCAGTTTAGAGTGTTTCTTTAAATGATAAAACGCATAATAGAAAAAATCGATCAGCTTAATTTTGCCATTGGGGAAAAGAGCATTTGGTTTGTTTTGGCAATGATCGTGCTGCAGTTTATCATTGTGATCTTATCAAAATTATTCGGCATTTCTTTTATCCCACTAGATGAGAGCATCTGGTATTTTAACGGTCTCATTTTTATGCTGGGCGGGGCCTATACGCTATTATATGACGCCCATGTCCGGGTTGATTTAATCTACCGAGAAGCCAGTGATCGCTATAAAGCCATAATTGATTTACTGGGAAGTTTTGTGTTTTTACTGCCTGTGATGTTTATGACCTTTGGCCTGTCCTGGGGGTTTGTACTCGACAGTTGGTATAATTTTTCAACCAATGAATGGATTTTTGAGCGTGCTGATGGCAGCCCCACCAGCCTTCCGCTCCTCTCACCCTTTAAAACGGTTATCTGGGGTTACGCCCTGTTGATGGCCTTAGCGGCGTTGTCATTGGCAGGTAAGGCTTGGGCTTATCTGTCTGGCCAAAGCCAAACATACAGCCCCAAAATCAAGTCAGAATAATAAAAGGAGTGTATAAAGGAATATGGATTGGTTGACCCCAGAATGGCTTTGTCTGGCAATGTTTATTGTCACTCTGATCTTTTTAGGGCTGGGTTTTCCTGTCGCTTTCACACTTGCCGGTTCCTCCATTTTGTTTGGCTTTATCGCCCTCTGGCTGGAATTTATTGACATTGGCCTGTTAGCTGCCATCCCGCAACAAATCTTTGCCATTATGACCAGCAAGGTGCTGGTGGCCATCCCGCCATTTGTGTTTATGGGGGTCATGCTAGAGCGCTCATCAATTGCAGAAGACTTGCTAGAAAATATGGGCAGGGTGTTTGGTTCTGTGCCCGGCGGGCTGGTGTTTTCTGTGACCATTGTTGGCGCTTTGCTGGCGGCCTCCACGGGCATTGTTGGGGCCACAGTTGTCACCATGGGGCTGCTCTCTTTGCCCACCATGATGCGCTATAACTATGACCGCCCGCTTGCCCTTGGCACAATTGCAGCGTCTGGCACATTAGGGCAAATCATTCCGCCCTCGATAGTGCTCATTTTACTAGGTGATCAGCTCACCAACGCCTTTACCCAGGCCAAAACCTCAATGGGCAATTTTTCGCCTGATACAGTCTCGGTCAATGATTTATTTGCCGGCGCCTTGATACCAGGGCTCATGTTGGTTGGGTTTTATTTATTATACCAATTCTATGTCAGCCGCCGTTGGCCAGAAAAAACCCCGCCCATCCCTCGCCAAGATTTGCAAAGCATTGAAGGCCCCTTATGGGCTCACATTATCAAAATTCTCATCGCGCCTTTAGCGTTAATCTTGGCTGTACTTGGCTCCATACTGATGGGCTTTGCCTCACCTTCAGAAGTGGCTGCCATTGGCGCCATTGGCGCATCCCTTTTGGCAGCCCATCGCTTTAGCCCGGAAAATGGTCGGTTGATGATCCTGTCAGCCATTGCTTTTTTCTCTTTGGTTATCTTGAGCAGTTTTTTTACCTTGCGCATTGATCGCTCAGACGTTCAAACTATAGATTATTTTGCCTTTGGCCTGGCTGTGATTTTGGTAGCTCTGCTGGTCTATGGCACGGCAACAGCGCTAATAAAGTGTTACCAAGAAAAAGACGATAAGGGGCGCTCGATTTTAAAAGAGGTGATGCGCTCAACTTTAAAAATTTCCACCATGGTGTTCGTCATTTTGATTGGCGCGTCGCTGTTTTCTTTAATGTTTATTGGTTTGCACGGCGATGAAGTGGTTGAGCAATTTTTATCCGATCTACCTGGTGGCACCCTGACAGCCATCATCATTGTGATGCTGATCATGTTCTTAATGGGCTTCTTTTTAGATTTTCTGGAAATCATATTTATCGTTGTGCCAATCGTTGGCCCAATACTGCTACAAATGGAGGTGGCCCCCGGCGTGACTATGAGCCCGGTCTGGCTCGGCGTGATGATGGCCATCAATTTGCAAACCTCATTCCTTACCCCACCCTTTGGCTTTTCTTTATTCTATTTGCGCGGCGTCGCGCCCAAAGAGATCAAAACCACACAGATTTACAAAGGCGTGCTGCCCTTTGTAGCCATTCAGATGTTAATGCTTGTTTTGCTATGGTTCTGGCCAGAAATTGCGACCTGGCTACCCCTCGTTTTATACGGCAGCTAACTGATTGATAAAAGGGCTGATCTTTTTTGCGCTGAGACCTAATAAACTGAACATAACCGCCCCATTAAGCCATCAGAAATTTTAAGTTTAACAGGTCATAAAAACTTTAATTGCATTAAAAAAAGACGCTATATTTTAGACCAAGACGCAATCTGAATGTGGCGGCGCCCAAAGCCGCCATACTCGCCATGTTTTATAGCGCTGTTCCAGCAGTGATCATTGCCTATCTCATTTTCTTGTTGTCGTAGGGCGTGCCCACGCCGCAACCTTCAACGTCAACAGAGGCCCTAAGACAAGACCCATTATTTGCTGGTTTTGATCCAAAGCTTACAGTTTAATCATCAAAAATGATTATAAACTGCAAGATAACACTTGGGTTTTACCGCGCTTTTCGATAATTTTGAGATGAAAGAATATACCCCATCTTTATTTCAATAAAACAAAAAGGAGAGCACACGTGCGGCAGGGTCAATCAAATGACTGGAAAAAGAAACACAAAAATACAGCCCCCCCGCGTGAGAACCCTATGCGCTACACCCCCCAAGACCATCCAGAAATAAAGGCGCGCAAAGTAGGTGTCTTGTTAATTAATCTGGGCACACCTGATGCAACAGACTATTGGTCCATGCGCCGTTACCTAAAAGAATTTCTTTCCGACGCCAGAGTGATAGAGGCCAACCGGTTTGTCTGGTGGTTTATTTTAAATGTCATCATTTTAACTAAGCGCCCCTTTTCATCTGGTGAGGCTTACAAATCGATCTGGAATAAAGAAAAGAATGAAAGCCCGCTAAAAACCATCACCCGTAACCAAGCAGAAAAAATCATAAAAGAGCTGGCACATGACGATATCATCGTTGATTGGGGCATGCGGTATGGCAACCCGTCCACCAAATCACGCATTGAGGCTTTGCAACAACAAGGGTGTGATAGGATTTTACTCTTCCCCCTCTACCCACAATATGCCGCTGCCACCAGTGCCACCGCTTGTGACAAAGCCTTTGACGCTTTGAAGGAAATGCGCTGGCAACCAAGCGTGCGCATCGTGCCTCCTTATTTTGAAAACCCTGATTATATAGAAGCTGTTGCAAATTCTATCCAAGACCATATAGCTGAACTAGAGTGGACCCCTGAGGTGGTGATTGCCTCTTTTCACGGTTTGCCTCAACGGTATTTTGAAGCCGGTGACCCATACCATTGCCAATGCGCTAAAACCGCTCGGCTGTTGCGCGAACATTTGCGCTGGAGCGAAGACAAATTACGCCTCACCTTCCAATCCCGCTTTGGCAAAGAAGAATGGCTGCAGCCCTATACAGATGAGACAATTGAAAAACTGGCGAAAGAGGGCGTTAAGAAACTAGCCGTGGTTTGCCCTGGATTTGCCGCAGATTGTGTCGAAACTTTAGAAGAAATCGCTATAGAAGCCAGCGATATTTTTAAAGAAAATGGAGGCGAGGAATTCACCCTCATTCCCTGCCTAAATGACAGCCTAGACAGTGTCCGAGTCCTGTCAGCAATAATCAAATCAGAATTGGCCGGCTGGGTTGATTAACAGCCAAGATTTTGCCAAATAAAAATATCTATGTAAGCGAATATTAACCTAAACAACTGTAAATAATAACAAAATATTATGCATAGAGGGCTTTACGTCTTTAAAATACAAGACGTACTTCCTATATCTATATCAAGTAATATTTTAAAACAGGCAAATAAGCTGTGAGCCAGGTAAGAAGGGCGGCAGCTTTTTTATGAATGGTCATATACCCAACATAAAGCTGGGCAATAAACGTTGTATAATAACGTTAGGCCATTTTGAAATAGCGATGAAGGTGGGTTTGATATGGATATTTTTCTAATTGTTTTGGTTCTTTTGGTTCTGGCAGTCATTTACTCCGGCGTGGTGATTGTTCCTCAAGGGTATAATTACACCATTGAACGGTTTGGCCGGTATACAAAAACACTCAAACCAGGTTTGGCGATCATCATTCCGTTTATTGACCAAATCGGCAATAAGGTGAATATGATGGAGCGGGTCTTAGATGTGCCCAGCCAGGAAATCATCACCAAAGACAACGCCATGGTCAAAGTTGACGGGGTAAACTTTTTCCAAGTTTTGGATGCGGCGCGCTCTACTTACGAAGTGAACTTTTTGGAAAACGCCATTTTAAACCTAACGATGACCAACATCAGAACCGTGATGGGGTCTATGGACCTGGACCAATTGCTCTCTAACCGTGATGAGATTAATGCCCGGCTCTTGACCATTGTTGATGATGCAACCAACCCCTGGGGCGTCAAAGTCACCCGGATTGAAATTAAAGACATCGCCCCGCCAAGAGACTTGGTTGATGCCATGGCCCGCCAAATGAAGGCGGAACGTGAAAAGCGTGCCTCTATTCTAGAAGCTGAAGGCGAGCGCCAATCAGAAATTTTGCGCGCTGAAGGTGAAAAGCAGGCCGCTGTTCTTGAAGCTGAAGGGCGTAAAGAGGCCGCATTTAGAGACGCTGAAGCGCGCGAGCGGGCAGCAGAGGCGGAAGCGTCGCGTTTTATGCCGGTGGCCGTACTAAAAGGCTCCGGAGAAAAGGGCGTAGGAGGAGGCAAGATCAGAAACTCATTGGTGGTCTTTCAGTTTTCGG
>JANQQH010000237.1 GCA_028285025.1 Hyphomicrobiaceae bacterium
TTGCATGGGCGTGCCCACCGTTGGCGGGGAAACCAATTTTGACCCCCGCTACAATCAAAACATTCTGGTAAACGCCATGTGCATAGGCCTGGCAGACACAGACAAGATTTTTTATTCCGCTGCCAAAGGTGTTGGCTTACCTGTTGTTTATGTTGGTTCCAAAACCGGACGCGATGGCATTCACGGGGCAACCATGGCCTCGGCTGAATTTGATGACCAGTCAGATGAAAAGCGCCCCACCGTACAAGTGGGCGATCCCTTCACTGAAAAGCTTCTTCTCGAGGCCTGCCTAGAATTGATGAGCTCAGACGCCATCATTGCCATTCAAGACATGGGCGCCGCTGGGCTGACCTCCTCTTCTGTTGAAATGGCAGACAAAGGCGGCGTAGGGTTCGAAATGAACCTGGACCTCGTCCCCCAGCGCGAAACTGCCATGACAGCTTATGAAATGATGCTGTCTGAAAGCCAAGAGCGCATGTTGATGGTACTCAAACCCGGCTCTGAACAAGACGCCAAAGCCATCTTCGATAAATGGGATTTAGACTTCGCCGTCATCGGCCAAACCACAGACACAGGCCGCCTGGTCGTGCACCATAATGGCGAGGTGGAAGCAGACTTGCCAGTTGCCACCCTGGCAGATAGCGCCCCTGAATATGAGCGCCCGTTTGTAAAGACAACCCCGCCCTCTGCCCTGGCTCCAGATGCGATACCTGATACGGATAACCCACTCGACACCCTGAAAACCCTTCTCGGGGGACCTCACCTTTCCTCCCGCCGTTGGATCTGGGAACAATATGACCATATGGTCATGGGCGACACCGTTGGCCGCCCAGGCGGCGATGCTGCCGTGGTGCGCATTCACGGGACTGCCAAAGGCCTGGCCAGTTCAACAGATGTCACCCCGCGCTACTGTTATGTGGACCCTTATGAAGGCGGCAAACAAGCCGTGGTTGAAACGTGGCGTAACATCACCGCCGTTGGTGCCAAACCCTTGGCCATCACCAATTGCTTGAACTTTGGCAACCCAGAACGTCAAGAAATTATGGGCCAATTTGTTGGCTGCCTAGAGGGTATGGGAGAAGCCTGCCGCGCGCTTGATTACCCCATCGTTTCCGGCAATGTGTCGCTTTACAATGAAACCAATGGCGTTGGCATTCCGCCCACCCCAGCCATTGGCGGTATTGGTTTGCTTAAAGATGTTTCCAAACGGATGGAGATGGGTTTTCAAACTGAAGGGGATGCCATTCTCATCATCGGTGAGACCAAGGGGCATTTAGGGCAAAGCCTTTATCAAGAGCTGGTCACCGGCTCTTTTGAAGGCCCACCTCCACCAGTTGATTTGGCCCTCGAGCGCAAGCACGGCGACACGGTACGCTCGTTGATTTTATCAAACCAAGTATCCAGCGTTCATGATGTGGCAGATGGGGGGCTTTTGGTTGCCTTAGCTGAAATGGCCCTGGCAGGTAATCTTGGGGCTAGCCTAGAAGCAAGCCCAGACAATATCTCCAAAGCTGCCTATTGGTTTGGTGAAGACCAAGCCCGCTATATTGTCACCGCACCAAAGCCCGAAGTGAATTCTCTTATTTATCTTCTTTCGCAAGAAGGGATACCCGCTTTCCAAATTGGTACAGTTGGCGGCCAATCCCTTTCCATTACTGGGGAGAAAGATTTATCACTTGACCAGTTAAGAAAAGAATATGAATCTTTTTTGCCAAATTTACTGGCATAATGTCAGATCAGCCCTATATAATGGGCAACAGTCAATAACTTTTAAAAAACAAGGAATTTGATCCCATGCCGATGGAAGCAAGTGAAATTGAACGGATGATTAAAGAAGCATTGCCTGATGCTGACGTTCAAATTACCGATCTTGCCGGTGATGGAGACCATTATTCAGCAAAAGTAACGTCAAGCGCCTTTCAGGGAAAATCACGGGTGCAACAACATCAAATCGTCTATGCCGCTTTAAAGGGAAACATGGGCGGCGTCTTACATGCGCTGGCGCTAGAAACACAAGTACCAGATGACGCCTGAAAGGCTGACAAAACCGATTTAACGGAAAGGTTCAAAACGATGAGCGAACAGGAAATTCATGATTGGCTACGCAAAACGGTGGCACAAAATGATGTGGTGCTGTTTATGAAAGGCACGTCAAAATTTCCCCAATGCGGGTTTTCTGGCCAAGTGGCCCAAATAATGGAATATCTGGGCGTGCAATATCATGACGTGAATGTGCTTGATGATATGGGTGTTCGCGAAGGTATAAAGACGTTTTCAGACTGGCCTACAATTCCTCAGCTTTATGTGAAAGGCGAATTTGTCGGCGGGTGCGACATCATTCGCGAAATGACACAGGCTGGCGAGTTACAACAATTGCTGCGCGATAAAGGCATCAGCTTTAACGAAGAAAGCGCAATTGCCTAAAGTCATGTTTTAAGAAAAAGTGTTCTAACGGCGCTCATTCGAGCGCCGTTTTTTTACACAGAGTCCTTCGCAAAACCTTGCTTTAGGACCTCAAATTGTTCAACCTGCTCAGGGATAAGCTCTCTGTTTTCATCCCGCCCCAAATAGATTTTAAACATAGCATCACCTTGCTTGTTGCAAAAGATGAGCGCATGAGAAAGACGGCCCATCATCTCTCTGGAAATAAAATGAATAGAGGCACAATGGTCCGCTTTTATATGCCCGCCAATGGGGCTTTGCCCATGAATGTTAAAATAGCCTCGCCCAAAACTTCCCTTTGGTACGTGGCCCTTACATTCAAGCACAATGTCTTTGGTGTGAACAATCATCGTGATTGTCCCCAATTCGCTCACCCCATGCATGACAGCTTCAAATAGCTCTCCCTTGAGAGTGAGAACCTGGCTTTCGGGAAGGCAATAAATAATCTCAGACAGACTAACATTTAAATCTGAGGCAATAAAATCAAGCACAGCATCAGGTTTTTCAGCAAGAGCAGCCTTAATATCTGCCTTGGAAGAAATATCTATTTCAGGAAAAGGATTATTCATACGTCAAAGGCTTTAGGAAATGCCATCAACAGGCTCAAACCCTTCAAAGTTTGGATGCCCAAGATAAAGGTTATCATTTTGGCCAGCATTTTTATGAGCTTGCCGGAATTGTTCCGACTTTGTCCAAGCTTCAAAACTATCTTTTGAGGACCAAACGGTAAAAGAAGAATAAAGCGTGTGATCATCATTCTCAGGACCGCGCAAAAGTTTAAATTCCTTAAAACCGTCCATCTCATTCAAACGACTATCTCGCGATTGCCAAACATGCTCAAAATCTTTTTCCCGGCCCTTAGTAACTTGAAAGCGGTTCATTGCTATAAACACCTAATTGTCCCCTTTTTAATTGTTAATTTGTTGAAATTATATCCTAAATGAAAGCAGCGCAAATACTGAAAGTTAATCAAGAATATTATTGAAATCCGTGAGATAATTGAGATATGAGTGATCAGAAACTTACAACTGCTCGACGACGTTTCTGATCACTCATGGCTTAAGAAGTTGTCCGTCGTCAAAGATATCTGGACCTATAAGAGTTTTGTTTAAGCGAGAGTCTGGCTCATCTACTGATTGATATTAAGCAGCCTGCTTAAGGTTT
>JANQQH010000250.1 GCA_028285025.1 Hyphomicrobiaceae bacterium
CCGCCGTATGTTTGTTAAAAATTACCCTCGGTTTTAAGCCAAAGTATTCATTGTGTTTTGACTATGAACAGTCCCGCGTTCATTTTTTTAACACAATAACCGATCATGGCCGTTCTGCCATGTGTGTAAGCTTGTTATGGTTACTATACTAGCTGAGCCTTAATGAATTGTTGTTGAACAAGACTTTGGCTTAAATTTATTCTTATAACTTTGTCGTGATCAGACGGCGATTGGTTCATTTTTTTCGTGAAATCACTTTAGGTAAATAGGTTTAGGGCCTTTTTTGAAAAGGCAGTCTGGATGAATTTATGAAGTTTCTTCAATGCATTAAGTTTTTTCGCGACTCTTGAGCTGGGTCGTCCGCTAAACAATCGCGACCGAAAGATAGAGTTATTTATTGTAAACTTCTGCCGGATCAAATAAGGGCTGATTATCTGTGAACTGAAGAGAAAGATCCTCCCCTTCACCATCGTTTGCAGTGAGTTTGCGATAAAAACAGCTTTTGCGTCCTGTGTGACAGGCTGCTTTTGCCCCTTCCATTTCAACCAGCATGCAAATTGTGTCCTGATCGCAATCAATGAGGATATCAATGAGTTTTAAACGATTGCCACTGGTCTCCCCTTTGAGCCAAAAGGCTTGGCGCGAGCGGGACCAAAAGCAAGCGTAACCGCTTTGCAAAGATTTTTGCAACGCGGCTTTGTTCACGTAAGCCAACATTAAGGGCGTGCCAGTTGAGTGCTCTATCGCCATTGCTGGCATCAGCCCATCAGCATCAAATTTAGGGGTGAAGGTTTTGGTTTCATCTAATTTGTTAGTCATTGTTTGTTAGTCTCATGAAACGATCTTTTAAATCTTTGTCTTTATCAAACAGCCCGGTAAAGCGGGTGGTGATGGTGGCAACATTGGGCTTTTGTACCCCTCTTAATGACATGCATTGATGAACCGCTTCAACCATAATGGCGGTGCCTTTGGAATTTAAGCCTTTATCTATCGCGCTGGCGATCTGGGCGGTCATTGTTTCTTGGGTTTGTAAACGGCGGGCAAAGGTTTCAACAATGCGCGCTAACTTTGATATGCCAACGACTTTTTCAGCGGGTAGGTAGGCAATGTGCACTTTGCCGATAAAGGGCACCATGTGATGTTCGCAGTGTGAATACATATCAATGCCGCGTAACATGACCATGTCATCATAACCGGCAACTTCTTCAAAGGTGCGCGATAAGACCTCAAATGGGTCTTCATCATAGCCTTTGTAAAATTCCCGGTAGGCTTTGACCACCCGTTTGGGGGTGTCAATTAAACCTTCTCTGCTTGGGTCATCTCCGGCCCAGGCAATGAGTGTTCGAACAGCCTCTTCAGCCTCTTCTTTGCTGGGGCGTTTTAAGGGTGTCTTGGACCTGCCATTTAAGCCAGACTTGGTTTTAATGTCGTCTTTGGTCGTTTTGCACGTTGCGGGTGCATCTTTATTGGTCACTATAGTCATAGGTCACCTGAATATTGTGGCCTCTTGATATACAAATTTGCAGGGATCTTGAGACAAGTTTTGCTGTTTTAAGTGTGAAAGTTTTCACACTCTAATCGACAGCTGTGCGAACAGGTGATCCTAATCGGGTTTCGGTTGGTTTTGCCTTTAACTCATCTGGTATTTAAGATTTATGAGTTATCTTTTAGAGACAAATATGAACAACCTCTGTTTCACCGTTTATCATTCGCCCTTGAGCTTTAGAAAGAATAATCGATAAAAAAGGCCCTTTTTAAGGAGAGGCAAAAAAACCATAAAAGCCGTTTATGGCCTATTTTATGATTGCTTACCTTTGAAGGGGGTGATTTATCCTTATTTTTTTCCTATATAAGCATATATATTGGTCATCGTCATGTTTCAAGATGAATAAGGTTTTTTAATTAAGAGTTTAGGTGAGAGCTTAAATGGATTTTCCTGAGGATATTTACAGTACGCGCATTTTAGAAGTTGTGGCCAGCATGCCGGAGGTGAGGTTGCTTGAACAGCCTGAGGGTTCTGGCATGAAAGAATCAAAATTGTGTGGGTCTAAAGTGCAAGTTGATCTGATCTTGGATGAAGGGGGAAAAATCGCTGATTATGGCCATCAGATTGAGGCTTGCTTGTTGGGCCAGGCCAGTGCTGCGGTTATGGCGCGCAATGCTGTTGGTTTAAGCCGGGATGATGTGGCTTTGGTGCGTGATAAAATGAATGCGATGCTAAAAGAGGATGGCCCCGTGCCTGATGGAATTTGGGCTGATTTAGATGTTCTTTATCCGGTGAAAGATTATAAGCCGCGCCATGCCTCAATGACCTTGGTGTTTGAGGCCACTATAGAAGCGATGGAAAAGGCGGCACAAGCTAAGGGGCTTGACTTGGCGACACACCAAGTTGAGATGTCATCTTAAATGAAACCACATATAGCTATAGATTGGGTGTTTCGTTGGGCTCTTATGGGGCCGATTTATTTTTATCGCTATACTTTTTCTGCTTTTATGGGGCGCCATTGTCGCCATGAACCTAGCTGTTCTGTTTATGCTTTGGAGGCCATTAAGCAAAATGGCGCCTGGAAAGGGT
>JANQQH010000259.1 GCA_028285025.1 Hyphomicrobiaceae bacterium
CCAACCACTTCCTTTTCAATCTCTTCCTCTGACCGGCTTACACCGCTGTTAAGCACAATCAGTCCCAAAGGAAGTTGGCCCTTTAACTGATCTTTCATACCAAACACAGCACATTCTGCCACATCTTTGTGAGAGGTGATCACTTCTTCCATCGCCCCCGTGGAAAGCCTGTGACCGGCCACATTAATCACATCGTCGGTGCGCGCCATCACAAACACATAGCCATCCTCATCAATAAAACCAGCATCAGCAGTTTCATAATAGCCTTTAAAGTTGGTCAAATAGCTCTCAACATAACGTGCATCATCTCGCCACAAACTTGGCCCGCACCCAGGAGGAAGAGGCAGCTTTACCGTAAGCACACCAATCTCTCCAGTTGTCAATGGCTGGCCAGCTTCATCCAAAATATCAATCTCATACCCAGGCATTGGCAAATTAGAGGACCCAACTTTTGTTGGACATTTCTCCAACCCAAACGGAATGGCACTGATGGCCCAAGCCGTTTCAGTTTGCCACCAATGGTCAATCACCGGTTTGTTTAAATGGCGGGAAGCCCATTCAATGGTATCTGGATCAGCCCGCTCGCCGGCCAAGAAAAGCGCGCGCATAGAAGACGTATCTGCCTGATCAATTAATGCCCCTTCTGGGTCTTCACGTTTAATGGCTCTTACCGCTGTTGGCGCCGTAAATAAAATATTGACCCCATGCTGTTCAACCACTTTCCAGAAAATGCTGGCATCTGGCGTGCCAACAGGTTTGCCTTCATAAAGCACTGTGGTCGCCCCTTGCAGTAAGGGGGCATAAACGATGTAAGAATGACCCACAACCCAACCAACATCAGAGGCGGCCCACATAACTTGCCCCGGCTCAATGCCATAAATGTTTTTCATGGTCCACTTCATGGCCACCATGTGGCCGCCATGATCTCGCACAACCCCTTTTGGTTTGCCTGTTGTGCCTGAGGTATAAAGAATATAAAGCGGGTCAGTGGCTTCAACCGGCACACAGTCAGCCCTTAGTTCCTCGCGCTTGGCCTCTTCCACCAAACTGGCCCAGTCTTTATCATTCGCGCCCATAGCCGCTTGGGCTTGCCCTGGTCGTTGGTAAATTATCGTGCCGTTTACTTTGTGGGTTGCCCGCTCAATCGCCCCATCAATTAATGGCTTATATTCCACCACCCGATTAGGCTCTAGCCCACAAGAGGCCGCAACGATCAGCTTTGGCGTACAATCATTAATCCGAATGGCCAACTCTTCGGCGGCAAACCCGCCAAACACCACGCAATGCACAGCGCCCAAACGGGCGCAAGCCAACATAGCAACCACAGCCTGAGGGATCATCGGCATATAAATAATCACCCGATCACCTTTTTCAACACCTTGATCTGCGAGCACTTTTGCAAACACCGCCACTTCATCACGCAAATCTTCATAAGAGATCGATTTAACCTCACCGGTCATTTGGCTATGATAGATGATAGCGGCTTGACCCGGCCGGTCGGCCACGTGCCTATCTAGACAATTATAAGCGGTATTGCATTTGGCCCCTTTAAACCAACGACCATAAGGCCCCTCATCGGGGTCAAAGCCAAGATCCCATTTCTTATCCCAGACCAAATCATGTGCGGCTCGTTCCCAAAAACCAACTTTATCATTGAGCCAAGACTGATAGGTATCCCTGTAACTAGCCATTTAGCCCCCACCGCAAAATCGAAAAAATATTTTACAAAGATGCATCATTATATAGCTCAATAAACATTAACTTCTTTATCGTGTTTTTCAAGATCAAAAAAGCCCCCCACCAATTAAGGTGAGGGGCCATCGCTTTTAACAGGGCTGGTGTTTATTGATGGGCCAAAATCGCCAACAACAACAACGCCACGATATTGGTAATCTTAATCATAGGGTTAACAGCTGGGCCCGCTGTATCCTTATAAGGATCACCCACTGTATCGCCTGTAACAGCTGCCTTGTGGGCATCTGACCCTTTACCACCAAAATTACCATCTTCAATGTATTTTTTGGCATTATCCCAGGCCCCGCCCCCAGCCGTCATCGACAAGGCAACAAAAAGACCCGTTACAATCACACCCAGCAACATAGCGCCCAGAGCACTAAAAGCGGCTGACTTGCCAGCAATGGCATCAATGGCAAAGAAGCACACGATCGGTGACAAGATCGGCAACAAAGAAGGCACAACCATCTCTTTAATCGCGGCTTTAGTGAGCATGTCCACCGCACGACCATAGTCAGGCTTTTCAGTGCCTTCCATAATGCCGGGGCGCTCTTTAAATTGCTGGCGCACCTCTTCAACGATTTTACCACCTGCACGGCCAACGGCCATCATGCCCATGGCGCCAAACAGATATGGCAACAAACCACCAAAGAACAAGCCGACCACCACATAAGGGTTAGACAAAGAAAAGTCCACACTCACCCCATTAAAGTAAGAAAAGGAACCGGTTCCCTCACCCGCTTTAGCAATAAAGTGTTTCAAGTCCTCAGTGTAGGCAGCAAACAAAACCAGCGCACCAAGACCAGCTGAGCCAATGGCATACCCTTTCGTCACAGCTTTTGTGGTGTTGCCAACAGCATCCAAGGCATCTGTTGTGTTGCGCACTTCTTCTGGCAACTCAGCCATTTCAGCAATACCGCCGGCATTGTCCGTTACCGGGCCAAACGCATCAAGCGCCACCACAAGGCCGGCTAAGGCCAACATAGTTGTTACAGCAATGGCAATGCCAAACAGGCCAGCCAAAGAATAAGTGATGATGATACCAGCAATGATAACCAAGGCAGGCAATGCTGTGGCCTCAAGTGAGACAGCCAAACCTTGAATAACATTGGTGCCATGTCCTGTTACAGAGGCACTGGCAATTGAGCGCACAGGGCGGTAATTGGTACCAGTGTAATATTCTGTGATCACGATGATGAGGGCCGTTACTGCCAACCCAACGATGCCACAGTAAAACAAATCCATACCTGTAAAGGAAAGATCCCCAATGGTAAGCGGCGTTGACAAACCAATCACATAATCAGTGACAGGATAAAGCGCGATCAACGATAAAATCCCGGTGGCGATAAAACCTTTATAAAGCGCACCCATAATGGATCCATTTGCCCCCAAGCGCACAAAGAAGGTACCGATAATTGAGGTCACAATGCAAACCGCACCAATGGCCAGCGGATAGATCATTAATTTTTCAACCACCGATTGACCGGCAAAATAAATCGCGGCCAACACCATGGTTGCCACAATGGTCACAACATAGGTTTCAAACAAGTCAGCGGCCATGCCAGCACAGTCACCAACATTATCGCCCACATTATCAGCAATGGTCGCCGGGTTGCGCGGGTCATCTTCAGGAATGCCAGCTTCAACCTTACCAACCAGATCACCACCAACATCAGCACCTTTGGTGAAAATACCTCCACCCAAACGCGCAAAGATAGAAATAAGCGACGCACCAAACCCAAGCGCAACCAATGAATCAATCACAAGCCGGTCGGTCACGCCGTAGCCCATAGCTTGGGTAAGGATGAGATAATAAATAATCACACCCAAAAGCGCCAATCCTGCAACGAGCAAACCTGTCACAGCACCAGCCTTAAATGCCACTGAAAGGCCCGAGGCCAGGCTAAAACTCGCCGCTTGTGTTGTGCGCACATTAGCCCGCACAGAAACCAACATGCCGATAAAGCCAGCAAGGCCTGACATAACAGCACCAATAGCAAAGCCAACAGCCACCTGCCAAGATAATAAAAAGGTTAGTAGAATAAAAATCGCGACACCAACGATGGCAATTGTCCAATATTGCCGTGAAAGATAAGCCTGCGCGCCTTCTTGAATCGCACCTGCAATCTCTTGCATTCTTTCATTTCCAGGGTCAGACGCCAACACTGAGCGTATCGCCCAAACGCCATACAGCAGCGCCAACACACCGCAGCCAACAACCCCCCATACAATCAAGTCCATTCTAGGTTCTCCCCAATTTGTTTGCATTCGGTTTAACTCGAAGCCATGTAGACATTAGTTTGCCTAAATGACAAGCACCTCATTGGTCGAATTTTCGCAATTCATGCACCTAATAGGGGAAAAAGCGCAAATTTTTTCAAACAAAAAGGCCAGAATTTTAGAAATGCTCAAAAGTAGAGGCAAGCATCTGTTGTTTTTCACCCTTTTCATTGAAATATTGAGGCGGCTGCGTACCAGCTGTAATCGTACCTATTTCGGTTACTGGCACTCCATTGAGCATACACTCTTGCTTAAACGCCGCCGCCTGATCGGCTGGAATCGTAGCCATAATTTCATAATCATCGCCCCAGCCCAAAGCATGAGCAAAAAGCGCGGGCTCCACCTTGATCGCCTTTTCAAGCGCTGATGACAAAGGCACCTGGTTTAACTGAACATCAGCGCTTTTATTTGAAGCCCGGCAAAGGTTTTCAAGATCGCTGATCAACCCATCAGAGACATCAATAGCCGCGCTAGCATGCTCTTTTATCAGTGGGTTAAAACCGCCCCGCGGGATCGGATGGCAATAGCGATGGATGAGGTATTTGGTCTCTTCATGATCTAACTGCCAGCGTTGCTGCAAGTTACTATCTTGCATTAACTTGAGCCCCAAGGCGGCATCGCCAAGTGTGCCGGACACAAAAATGCGATCCCCCACATTGGCTGTGCTGCGTTTGACCATTTTGCCAGCCTCAACGGTGCCAAAGATGGTCACTGAAATTGCAAGCCCACTCTTTGAATGGGTAATGTCTCCGCCCAGCAACGGGCAATAAAAGGCTTTGGATAAAACACTTAAACTGGCGCAAAACCCTTCCATCCAAGACGGGTCTGGCGCTTTAGGAAAAGCTAAGCCAAGAAAAAAACCTCTTGGGCAGGCCGCTTTCGCATTCATATCGGAAACATTCACCGCTAGCGCTTTAAAGCCAATGTTTTCAGGCGTATCACAGGATAAAAAATGCACCCCTTCAAGCAAGAGGTCTTTGGAAATGACCAGTTCTGTTCCCGGTTCTGGTTGGAAAAGCGCTGCATCATCTTGGAAACCCAAAGCAGCCGCGTCATTTTGGGCCAAGGGCAGGAGGTAGGTTTCTATCAGCTCTTTTTCAAGCTTCATCACCCATCTCCGGCAGGAATTCCTGGCCCAGCATTCACATCTGGCTCAACTTGTTGCTCAGAAAAGGCATTCCAAATGTTTTGCAAAACCCCATTGACCACTTTTGGCTCCTGGCCTTCAAAAAAGGAATGGGCCACATCAACATATTCGCTAATCACCACTGCCGAAGGCACATCCTCGCGCTTGGTCAGCTC
>JANQQH010000273.1 GCA_028285025.1 Hyphomicrobiaceae bacterium
AGAACTGCTTGGTCATGCCAGCCTTTCAACCACGCAAATTTATACTGAGGTTGACCGGGAACAACTGCTGTCTATTTATGATGCGGCCCATCCGCGGCGATAAACTAAGCCTAGTTTTCAGGCTGGAGATAATAGGTCATAGCTTCAGACGGGCGCTCACTATCTCGGTATTTAATCTGCACAGCAACGCGTATTAGCCCACCCTCATTAACGATGCGAATATAGCGCATGGCTGAGAATGTGCTGTAGGTTGCCTCAAGTGATCCGTCCTTTTTTGACAGACCTTTGGCACGGCCCCAGGTGCAATCTGTGCGGGCACAGCGCACATGGGTTTTGATTACCCAAAGGGCGGCTGATAACGGGTCATAGGCTTTGATGGGTTTTTCACCGCAATTATAGTAGACCTCAATTTTCGAGACTTCGTGTATCTTTGCTTGTGGATTAACCCATGTGCGCGCGATGGGCGGGCGGTTGCAAGCGCTGCCAGCAGTTAAGCTGAGGGCAAGAAGACTAGCGAGCAAATACCGGATATTAAGTTTTACAAACATACTTTCACCTTTCATTTCTTTCGCGTGTCTTGGGGCAACACGCGCTAAACAAGATGAACTTGCATGATTTTATCGTTTAAAGGTGAATCAGAGGTGAATTTTGGCTTATTCGTGGACCATGCCACTTGGTAACAGCCGGCGTCTTTTATTTTTGCCAGAGCTAATCAGGCTTTGGCAGGAGGCAAAACAACTAATTTGCTGGTTCTGACAACTGCCGGTTTTACCAGAGGCATAACAGGCTTTGGCTTTGGCGCGGCAACTGGCCATGCAAGAGTTAAAGGCTTGAACATTTGAATTGGCCATGGCCTTTGAGCCAGAGCCTGATAATGGCGATATTAACATATGTCCGAACAAAAGGGTGGCGATAAAAGCCATAAATGCATATGAAAATGTGTGTTTAAACCGCAATGTTTTTTATCCTTAATTTTCAATCTCTTGCCGTTTTTCAACCCTATTATGTAGATAAAGAGTATGTTATTTACTAACGGGGTTTCGCTTTTTTCAAGCTTGATTGGTTTGCAAACATTACCCTTGAAACCATGAACCTAAGCTGAATATGAGTGTTGATTATGCTAAACTGAGCTTTGTTAAGCAACCCGTTTATCAAATATGGTTGCTTTTTTAGGAGCAGAAACATGGATTTAACCCGTCGGGCTTTGCTTAAAACAGGGCTAATATTAGGTTCCTTTTTTGCGTTAATGCAAGCTAGATCTTCTTTTGCAAATCAAAGAGATGAGGTCTTAAAGGGCGGCAATGGGCTTTATGTTCAGCCTTGGTTTGAAGATAGTTTTTTGGACCTGGTCGAAGAGTTGGACGAAGCTGAAAAATCAGGCAAGCAGCTTATCTTGCTTTATGAACAAGCCGGTTGCCCTTATTGCAAAGAGCTTCATAAGGTTAATTTTGCCAAGGATGCTATCCAGTCTTTTATGAAAAAACACTTTCGTGTCATTCAGCTTGATATAAAGGGATCACGAGAGGTTACTGATTTTTCAGGTCAAACAATGACTGAGCGAGCCTTCTCGCAAACATGGAACATTCATTTTACGCCGACATTAAGTTTTTTTCCCCGGCAAAAGGCAAATGTTATTGGTAAATCTGGGCGTGAGGCGGAGGCCTTTCGCTTAACTGGTTATTGGAAGCCTTTTCATTTTGAAACGGTGTTGCACTTTGTGCATACTGGCTCTTATAAAAATGAAAATTTACAGAGCTATCTGTCTAATCGGGTGAAAGACATGAAGAAAAATGGAAAACAAGTGGAGTTATGGAATTAAGCTGTAAACTCATAAACTAAATTTCCTTGCTTGATATAATTCCAGCTTTATTTATTTTAACTTACAATATTTATTTCAGCTTAATGGTTTGACTTTTTTCACTAATATTGCAACTTTATTATTCTTGTATTACAACTCTATTACTTATAATTTTGTGTTTTCAAAATTAATGGAAGTGTTTTTGTTTTATGAATATTCCTAAGGGTGGGATTTCTCATCACAGTGAAAATTCTGTTTTTTTAACAATGTTGCTTGGTTTGCCAAGGTATGCCAAACGAGCAATTTTGATAATGCTTGATTTTGCCCTTTTAAGTTTGGCTTTATGGTTCTCTTATTCCCTGCGGCTTGGCATATTTTACTGGCCAGAAGGGTTAAACTTGTGGCTGTTGCTTTTCTCTGCCCCTATTATTGGGGTGTTTTTTTTCCACTATATCGGCCTTTATAAACAAGTTACCCGGTTTTATGGCAATCAGGCTGCCTTAAAAGTTATCATGTCTGTTGGCCTATCAGTGTTGGTTTGGTGCCTTTTTATTTATATGGCTAAGTTTACTCTGTCTGATGTCCCACGATCAGTTATTGTGATGTATGGGCTGTTTTCTATTTTGTTCATTTTAGGTGCGCGCAGTTTTCTTTCACATTTTTTAAGAAATTTGCTTTCTTTTGGTCCTAAAACAATTAAAGAAAATGCTATTCCTGTTATTATCTATGGGGTAGGAGAGGTTAGTGGGCAGCTGGCACAAGAGCTTGCTCATTCTTCCGTCTATCAATTGGTGGGGTTTGTTGATGATAACCCTTCATTATGGCGTCAAATTTTATTTGGTGTTCGTGTTCACGACCCACAAAGAATTCCTCAACTTGTGGAACAAAGCAGAGCAAAAGAAGTTTTCATCGCTGATCAAGATTTGCCAAGGCGCCGCAAACGCCAGCTCTTAAATTTGCTTGCTCCCTTAGACGTACAACTTAAAGCGCTTTCACCTTTACATAAATTGGCTTCTGACAAAGTCTTGGTATCTGATTTACAGCAAATCGGCCTTAATGACCTTTTGGGGCGGGCGCCTGTTCCGCCTGATCAAGACTTGTTAGAAAAAACAGTTTCAGGCAAATCTGTTATGGTCACAGGGGCGGGCGGATCTATTGGATCAGAGTTGGCGCTTCAAATTGCAAGTCTGTCCCCTTGCCGGTTGGTGCTGTTTGAGCGATCTGAACTGGCGCTTTATCAAATTGAGCATGACTTGCGTAAATTAATTGATGAAATGGCCACGACTGGACAGGTCGATCATGACAGACCTTTTGAGTTGGTTTGTGTGTTAGGCTGTGTGCAAGATAAAGATTTGCTTTCTAAAACCATTGCCCGCCATAAGGTCAATACTGTTTATCATGCTGCGGCATATAAGCATGTGCCAATTGTTGAAGAAAATCCTTTTGTCGGTTTGAAAAATAATGTGTTTGGCACTTTGCATGCTGCGCAAGCAGCGATGGAAAATGAAGTTGATTTATTTGTTCTCATTTCAACTGATAAAGCGGTCCGCCCGACCAATGTAATGGGGGCGAGCAAGCGCATAGCAGAACTTTGTTTGCAGGCATTAGCTGCAGAAAAAAACGCCAAAACAATTTTTACCATGGTGCGCTTTGGTAATGTTTTAGGATCATCGGGCAGTGTGGTGGGGCGGTTTCAAGAGCAAATTGAAAATGGTGGGCCTGTTACTGTTACCCATCGGGACATTGTGCGGTATTTTATGATGGTTTCTGAAGCGGCTCAGCTTGTCATACAAGCAGGCGGGCTTGCAAAGGGGGGCGATGTGTTTGTCTTGGATATGGGGCAACCTGTTAAAATTGTTGATTTGGCAAAATCCATGATCAATTTGTCTGGCCTTGAAGTGGCTGATGAAAACAACCCTGACGGGGATATTGCGATTGAATATATCGGTTTAAGAGATGGTGAAAAGCTTTATGAGGAATTGCTTATTAATGAGAATAGTTCAGATACTGCGCATGAAAGCATTATTCGTAACCATGAGTCTTTTTTACCTTTGCACGAGCTTAACGATCACCTTGCATCCCTAAAGCAATCTATTGATGAATTTAAAATTGAGCCGGTGCGGGATTTGCTTTTTGATCTGGTTGAAGGTTACCACAGTGAAGAAACCGATCAGAACTCTTTAAAACCGTCTACAAATGAGTGTTCAGAACAAACGAATGATGAGCCGCAAAAAGACGACACCTTTTCGATCACCCCCTTATCAGCTTAAAGATTTTTTTTATTGTTCTTTCACTCAATATGTTAGGTGAAAAATGTCTCGAGGCTTGGATGACAATTTTGAGACGACGTGCTCATCACTTCAGCCATCATCCCTTTCATTAATGACCCAATTACCAGAGTTACCACGCTCAAGTGTGGTTGATGTTGAAGAATTACGCCTGCTCATCTGTGACGATCTTGTTGCGTCTGATGTATTTGAAAAAGCTCTTGTTCGTGCCAGTGACTTAGGGCTGCCGGTTGATGGCTATTTGGTGCAAAAAGGCCTTATGGATGAGGCCGCTTATGTTCAATTGTTGGCTCAAGCGGTAGGAGTGGACTATATCGGTCTGGATGAGGCTTTGGTCGTGCGACCTGGTTGGGACGAGCGGGAATTTTTGAAGGCAACATCTTTTACATCAAAAGTTTTCAATATTCAAAACGGCGTTGCGATTACGCCTTGGGGCTTGGGGGTAAGTGCCCTTAAAGCTTATGTTGGACAGGTTCAAAAACTATTGATTGGCAAGGCGCCGGCAGCAAGCGCGCCGCGCGTGACCTTTGTAAGTAAACTTGTTGCCAGGCACGCTTTTAAAGACTTTTATAAAGATCAACTTATCGCGCATGCGCGCGATGGTCTGTCTAATTTGTCTGCACTTGAATGCGCCAGAGATGGGCTTAGTTGGTGGCAAAAACTTGGGCTTATTGCTGGTTTGGCTGGGCTTGTTTATGGGCTCATGCACACCCCTTCAGCGATGATTTTGGGGCTTTCATTTTTCTTTTCGATGTTTTTCTTTTTATTGATTTCCTTGCGGGTTGGTACTTGTTTGTTGCAAGCTAAATCAGCCCTTGGTTTTTCAGCCACACAAGATCTATCGCTTTTGGCAGACAGGGATTTGCCTGTTTATACGATATTAGTGCCGCTGTTTAAAGAAGCACATATGGTGCCACAAATTGTTCAGGCTTTGCGCGCGCTTGATTACCCTGAGGTCAAATTAGATATCAAACTTTTGCTTGAAGAGGGGGACTTGCCGACCATTGCAGCGGCTTTAGATATGAAGCTGCCAGCTTTCTTTGATGTGCTTATTGTGCCCTCTTGCCAGCCGCAAACAAAACCAAAAGCGTTAAATTATGGTCTACAATTTGCCAAGGGTGAGTATGTGGTTATTTATGATGCAGAAGATTTGCCTGAACCATCTCAGCTTAAACAAGCGCTTGTTTTATTTGCCCAAAACAATGAGCACTTGGCTTGTGTGCAAGCAAAGTTAAATTTTTATAATGGTCGACAGAACTGGCTGACAAAGCAATTTTGTGTGGAGTATTGCTCCTTGTTTGATGGGGTGCTGCCCAGCCTTAAGGCGTTTGGGTTTCCTTTGCCGTTAGGGGGCACATCTAATCACTTTCGGGCTGATGTGCTTGTTGGTGTGGGGGGATGGGACCCGTATAACGTGACCGAAGACGCTGATTTGGGCATGCGTTTATACCGGCGCGGGTTTTACGCGCGCGTGTTGTCCTCAACCACCTATGAAGAGGCGTGCTCTGGCCTCAAGAACTGGTTTATGCAGCGCACACGGTGGCTTAAGGGGTGGATGCAAACTTATATGGTGCATATGCGCACACCCTTTAAATTGCTGAGAGAATTGGGCTTGTGGAAATTTATTGGCTTTCAAGCGATTATTGGCGGGCCTATTTTTTCTTGTCTGGCGCATCCTGTTTTTCTTGCCATTTTGTTTTGGCAAATGCCTTTTGCTGAATTGCCGAACAATTTTTGGGTATTGGGCCTTTGGGTTTTGTCTTTGTTCAACTTGAGTATTGGCTATTTAGCTACCATGTGGCTGGGGGTGATTGGCTTGCGGCTGCGTAATTTAGGCGGCTTTTTATTTAGTATTGTGACCATTCCGCTCTATTGGATTTTGATTTCTCTGGCCGCTTATCGGGCGCTTTTTCAATTCATCTATGCCCCGTTTCATTGGGAGAAAACCCACCATACGGGGCAACAGACACACCAGAAATGAGCGCCTTTACGCCTTAATTTCTATGGTGAGATTTTGTAGATTTGTTAACTGCTTTGCCTCATAATTCTACCTTCGTGTTTGTGGTGTTGGGGGAAAGAATGTCGAGCTTGAGTGTTGATTTGAGTGAAAGCCGCGTTTTGTTAATGGAAAATAACAAAATGATGCGCCGGCTGGTGCGTGATATGTTGCTTAGCTTTCGAATAAAACAAGACAATATTGTTGAAGTTGATGGGGTCGATGAGGCGCTGGAATTTATCTATTCACGCTCTTTCGATATCGTTATTACCGAGTTTTTCTTAGGTGATTTGGATGGCGGGGACTTTGCCCATCATATTCGCCGGGATGCAAACTGCATTAACCGTAAAGTGCCTATTCTTCTTACAACGTCTTCACCTAACCATGAAAAGGTGCTTAAAGCGCTTGAAGCTGGCATTAACGGTGTGTTGGCCAAACCAATTGCCCCCAGCGCGCTTTATTTTCGTATTTTTTCTATTCTCTCACGTCCGCGTCCGTTTGTGGTAACCAAAGACTATATTGGCCCCTCTCGCAGCATTCAAAGGTTAGAAAGCATTCAGCGTTTGTCTCGCTCTGCCAGTGCACGGCGGCAATGGCGTTCTGTTTACCGGGCCAGTGTGACCTATCCAGACCAGCCTAACAAGTCCGTTGCTCACGATCCCTTTTTGCTTTGAGCGTTTGCATTTACATAAAATTTGTTGATCACAAAAATCTTATCTGATTTGATGCCTTTTTATGGAAAAAGGCGTTATGGTGAGTGCAAAATTCAAAGGGCGATTGCATGAATGATCTAACAATAAAAACAAATAACTCACTTGTTGCGCGAAAATTTTATAACCCTGATGAAACCGCAAAAGGGGAACAGCGGGCTCAAGTCCCGTTAGATGATTTAAAAACCCTTTGGATTAATACTGGCTCCCTTTGCAACATTCAATGTGAGCATTGTTATATTCTTTCCAGCCCAACCAATGATGATCTGGTTTATTTTACCCTAGATGAGTTGGTCCCTTATTTAGACGAGATTAAATCTCTTAAACTTGGTACGCAAGAGATTGGCTTTACTGGTGGTGAGCCATTTATGAATCCTGACATGATCTTAATGGCGCGTGCCGCCCTAGAGCGTGGGCTTAAAGTGTTGATTTTAACCAACGCTATGGTGCCGATGATGCGCCGGCAAGTGAAAGAAAGGTTGCTTGAGTTAAACGAGCAGTTTGATTGCCAGTTAACCTTGCGGGTTAGCCTTGATCACTACACCCCTGAAAAGCACGACGAAGAACGCGGGCCGGGCAGTTTTGCCAAAAGCCTTAAAGGTTTGGATTGGCTCAACGAGAACCAATTTCAATTTGCCATTGCCGGGCGCAGTCTATGGGATGAAGACGAGGCTGAAGCGCGCGCTGGTTATAAAGCTTTGTTTGACGCCCAAGGCTGGCATTTGGATGAGAGTGACCCGGAACAGCTTGTGGTGTTTCCAGAAATGGATGAACAGGCTGATGTGCCAGAGATCACCACAGCCTGCTGGGATATTTTAGGCCTTGCTCCGTCTGGTTTGATGTGTGCCTCTTCGCGTATGGTTGTGAAGCGCAAAGGCGAGGATGCCCCAAAAGTGGTGCCCTGCACGCTTATTCCTTACAGAGCTGATTTTGAAATGGGGACAACGCTTGCTTCATCTCTCAAAATTGATGGCGGGATGTTCGACAAGGGTGCTGTTAAACTATGCCATGTCCACTGCGCAAAGTTTTGTGTGCTGGGCGGCGGTTCTTGTTCGGCCTAATACGGCGAGTTTGTGCCTTAACTGCCATGGTTAGACTTTGGCATTTTGAAATCGCTTGTCAAGGATTTCACTTGCGCTCCGCGTCCTTGACAAG
>JANQQH010000139.1 GCA_028285025.1 Hyphomicrobiaceae bacterium
CCCGCAAATTAGAAGCCATCCCTGCCATCACCGCCAGCGGGGCCCGCCATTATGCGCTACAACTAGAAGCTCCACCAAGCTCTTATCATCTGGCCAACAAACAAGATGCCAAACGCATAACCTCAGACATTTTAAATGGCGCCACTGTACAACTGGATGGTCATTGCGCCTGGTTGGAAGATAGTCAGTTGCCAATAAAAAACGATGGTGACATAACACTGCGCATCAGCGCTTTTGCCGAACAACCCCCTGAAAACGGCCTGCTATACCATCCCAAATCATTGCTAGTGGAAATTGAAGACCCAGAAGCGCAAGTGGATGATATCAAGGCTTTGTTTGAACAAACAGGGCTAGCCATGCCGGCCATTTCTGCTATTATTGCAAGCTCAACCGGGCCGATCCAAACAGCAAAGTTGTGCGCAAAATCACTCAGCCTACCTTTGCGAATCGTAGAAAATTATACAGACTTAAACATCATCCGCCGGGTCAGAATACAAACCCCAAAAAAGATTTCAGTGATCGAATTAAAAGCCCCGCCCACACTTGAATTTGTTGGGCGATCAACCGGGCGGCTTTCTGTCATCGGGCTTGGGCCAGGTAAGGAAAGCTGGCGTACGGGCCAGGTTCATGATGTGTTGCAACAAGCTGAAATTCTTGTTGGTTATCAAACTTACATAGATATGGTGCCAACCCGTTTTGACCAGCAACGAATAGCCTCTGACAACCGGGTTGAAACCGAGCGCGCACGCCAAGCTTTGGACTTGGCGGCCAAAGGCCATCACGTGGCTGTCGTGTCCTCAGGTGACCCTGGCATATTTGCCATGGCCAGCGCGGTGATAGAAGTGTTAGAGCAAGACCCCTTGCGCTGGGGCCATATTGATTTTGAAGTGCTGCCTGGCCTATCAGCCATGCAAGGGGCCGCCTCGCTGGTTGGCGCGCCAATGGGTCATGATTTTGCGGTGATTTCGTTGTCAGACATTCGCAAGCCATTTGATATTATCAAACAGCGCTTGGTTGCAGCGGCCCGCTCAG
>JANQQH010000326.1 GCA_028285025.1 Hyphomicrobiaceae bacterium
ATAATGGTCTCATCTATTGTCTCCAAAGTTGTTCTGCATGGCGCGACATGAAGTGCCAAGGGGTGCAAAAACTGTTGCAGACAATTGAAGGCGCGCAAATTATCGAACTGCCCAATGATGAAACATGTTGTGGTTTTGGCGGATCATTTTTTGTTAAATATGATGAGATTTTTAACGCCATGGTTTCCAAAAAAGTCGCCCCCTTGCCAAACAATGAAGAGGCTGCTTCAATCGGTCTAGACCTTGGTTGTCCGCTTCCCATGGTCGGAAAGCTACAAAAAGAGAGCAATCCCATTCACGTTCGTCATAGCACGCGCTTTTAGTCAGTAAGTTTACGAGGCAAGATATCAGCACAACCGCCATTTGAGGGGGAAAATCGTCTTCCTAATTGACGAATGAAGCGCACCATCAAAATTTAAGAGAAAAACTTGTCACTGGCCAAGGGATCGGTTAGAACCGCCTGCAAACAAATTTTGTTAACAAAGACACAGCAAACGACTTTAATGGCTAAGAAACAAAAAACCTTTCGACCCAAACCGCGCTTGCCAAAGGGCATGCGGGATATTCGCGCTGACGAAATTAGCGCTATGAACAATATGCTTGCAAAATTGCGTGAGATTTATGAGCTTTATGGGTTTGAGGCGCTTGAGACGCCAGCTTTTGAGTATTCGGATTGTTTGGGCAAATTTTTACCTGATCAGGACCGCCCCAATGCGGGCGTTTTTTCGTTTGAGGAAGATGAAGACGGCCATTGGGTTTCCTTGCGTTATGATTTAACCGCGCCGCTTGCTCGTTTTGTGGCTGCTAATTATGATCAGTTGCCCAAACCTTTCCGGCGCTATCAAACCGGCTCTGTTTGGCGGAATGAAAAACCAGGTCCTGGCCGCTTTCGCCAATTTACTCAATTTGATGCTGACAGTGTGGGCGCTGACAGTATTGCTGCTGATGCAGAACTGGCTATGCTCGGCGCAGACAGTTTGGAGCATTTAGGCTTAAAGCGCGGTGATTATCAAATCACAATGAATAATCGCAAATTGCTGGATGGTGTTTTAATGTCTGCTGGTATTGATCCCACAGCACAAGAAAACGCCCAAGAACGGCTTACTGTTTTGCGCGCGATTGATAAATTAGATCGCTTGGGTCAAGACGGTGTGAAAGATTTGCTCGGGGGTGGGCGTAAAGATAGCTCAGGTGATTTTACCAAGGGGGCAAATTTAACGCCGGATCAAATTGATAAAATCCTAGCTTATTTGGCCACTGGCGCACAAGAGCGCGGTGATGTGATTGGTCAGTTGGAGCCATTGGTAACGGGCTCGCAAATTGGCCAGGAAGGCTTAAACGAGCTGGTGCAAATTGATGATTTGCTGAATGCAGGTGCGTTTAAATCTGACCGGGTCTGTTTTGACCCGACCATTGTGCGTGGCTTGGATTATTATACCGGCCCGGTTATGGAAGCGGAGTTGACTTTTGAGACCACCAATGAGAAGGGGGAGACGGTGCGCTTTGGATCACTTGGTGGGGGCGGGCGTTATGATGGGTTGGTTGCTCGTTTTCGTGGCCAAGATGTGCCTGCCACTGGTTTTTCCATTGGTGTGTCTCGGGTTTACTCAGCGCTACAAAGTTTGAATAAATTGGAATATGACAAAACCAAAGCGCCGGTTGTTGTGTTGGTTATGGACCAAGAGCATAAAGGGACGTCTCAAGCCATGGTGCAACAATTGCGCAATGCAGGGGTCAAGTCTGAACTTTATTTAGGTACCTCAGGTATGCGCGCCCAACTTAAATATGCTGATAAACGTGCTGCTTCGCTTGTGGTTATCCAGGGTGAAGATGAGCGCACGAATGATCAGGTCACGATTAAGGATCTGGACAAAGGCGCGCAGCTTTCCAAAGAAATTGAAGACAATAAAGAGTGGCGGCAAGGGCGCGCTGCGCAACAAACCGTAAAATCTGATGAGTTGGTTGCAACGGTGAAAACCATGTTGGCGGCTCAAGAAACTGACGGGCAAGCATAAGTTTAAGGAACAAAGCTGATGAATGAGATGTCTGCCAGCGCCATACCTGATCTTTCCGTGATGAAGGCGCTTGAGCAAAAAATCACCACGCTTTTCGAACAAGACGGGTTTGCCCAAATTGATCCGGCGATCATGCAGCCGGCCGATATTTATTTGCAACAAATCGGTGAGGCGGTCAGGGGGCGTACTTATGTGTTTACTGATATTGATGGCCAA
>JANQQH010000336.1 GCA_028285025.1 Hyphomicrobiaceae bacterium
GGGTTTGCATCCAGCTGTTAACCGAGAGAATCCAAAAGGCTGAAAAGAGGGTGCCGATGGCGACTAAGAAGGTGGCAAAGAAATGAAGGCCTTTGCCAACTTTGTTCATGCCAAATAGCATAATGCCTAAAAAGCCAGCTTCTAGGAAAAAGGCGCTTAAAACTTCATAGCCTAACAGGGGCCCTAGAACTGGGCCGGTTTTATCTGAAAACACACTCCAATTGGTGCCAAATTGGTAGCTCATGACCAGGCCTGAGACCACGCCCATGCCAAAGGTGATGGCAAAGATTTTTTTCCAATAATGAAAGAGCTGTATGTATTTATCTTTACCGGTGTAAAGCCATAAGGCTTCTAGCACAGCTAGAAAGCTGGCAAGGCCAATTGAAAAGGCTGGAAAAATAATGTGAAATGCAATGGTAAATGCGAATTGTATCCTTGCTAGAAGGAGTGCATCAATGGATTCAATCATGCCTTATTCCTTGATTGGCCGGCTTTGTGGAGCCGATTAATGCCCTATCTTTTTCTGTTTGGGGATGCGACCAAGTGACTTTTTATGGTTGTATTCTACTTTTGTCTTACTCTTTCTTTTGTTGTTATTGATGGTTGCCTCAAGTTCCCCTGTCTATTACAGGGTTTGCATTTTAAACTGGCTTGTCAAGAGGGCGTTCTTTTTTCGATTTCCTTTTGAGTTGTTAAAATATCTGCAAAAAGAGGGATCTTAGCAACGTTCTTTTACAAATTAGGTCTGAAACAGCACTTGGTGCTTGTTTCAGCTTGACGGTGTTTTGATCTTTTGCAAGCACTATAGGCCATAGGCTGGCTTCCTTGATGGTTGGCTTTTGTTATATTTTCGCGTTAGAGGGAGCAAAACTCATGCCGCAAAATCAAACTTCTGCAAAAACCAAAAGTACTGAATTTTCAAGTTGGGGCCGAGTGGTTGATTACTTTTTTGGCCGCAATACTTTAATTGGGTTGGCCAGTTTGATGTTGTTGGCCATTTCTGGCTATGCCACCTGGAGCGGGATGAGTGACTTTATTTTGGGGGTGCAAAGCGGGGCAAACCAGGGACGAGCGATGCCTGGTGGGCTTTCAATTTCAAATGAAGTTTTAATTATTTGTATTGTTGTGGCGCTCACGTTTTTAATGTGGCTGGCTTTGCGTGAAACCTTTGGCGCCCAGCGACGGTTTGCTGATCGGTTAATTACGTTTCCGCTTTATTTGTTTTTAGCGCTGTGGTCCATTGGTTTTGGCTATGGGTTTTGGTGGAGTTTGATTGCGGGGGAAGAGGCAACACGCTCTAG
>JANQQH010000140.1 GCA_028285025.1 Hyphomicrobiaceae bacterium
GGGGTAATTGCTCTGGCTAAAAAAACGCAGTTTTCAAATAGTTTCTGCCAGCTTTGTTGTTTTGATCTGGCTGCATTTTCTTGTATCTGAAAGCCAAAATTTGAAAATATATCTAATCCGGTTTCTTCATAAGTTTCGCGAAGGGCACACCAGAGTAACGCTGTTTGAAAAACTGCTTTATTGCCGCTGTTTAAAAACTGAAATCGTTGTTTTTGAAAATCGGATGGACAAGAGTTTGTTTGGTTTTTATCACTTAGCTCTAGCGCCCCTCCAGGAAAAACATAGACATCAGGCATAAAGGAATTGTTTTGGTGCCGTTTGCCCATCAAAACTTTATAGGGAGATGAATGTTTATCAATCAGTAGCAGGCTTGCTGCATCTTTGGGGGCGACCCCAGAAAGTGTCTGGGCCCGGTCTACACTGTTTAAATGAGCAAGCCTATCAAACATGAGCAGGGGTCTGATTATTCAAAATGTTTATGAGGCAGAGTGTCCGCCAAATTCTTTTGTCTCATCATGATTAGGGTCAAAGCCATGCATTAGGATGGCCCATTGCAAACCGATAAGGGCCCCTTTTATTCGGGGCAATAACCAATAGCTTAAGAGAATGATTGCCGGCAACCAAAGCGCTGTGTGCACCCATAAGGAGGGACGGTATGCTATCTCAATTGCCATCATCACAGGAACAATAATATGACCTACGATAAAAATGGTAAAATAGGGGGGCGCATCATCGGCCCGGTGGTGATGCAAGGCTTCATCACAGTTAGGGCAGTGATCATTCACTTTTAAATATTTGCCAAATATATTGCCTTTACCACATGATGGGCATTGTTTAGAAAACCCACGCCAAAGAGAGTGCCAAACATCTCGTTTTTGTAAGATAGCCATAAATTTATGAACCTTTTTTCGTTTTTGTGCTTTGCGTATTCTAGTATGCATAAGGACAATACGCAGCAAAATAATATTTTGTAATAAATTGATAAATTATTCCTTAGTGCTCATTCAGCTTGTTTAGCCCCACAACTCTCTGTCTGGCGGCGTTAAGATGCCGTTATGGGCTATCAGGCCATGCTCGCGGTCTGTCAACAATAATAAGGGGCCATCAAGATCAACCCAATCGGCCTCTTGTGCAAGGACAAAGGCTGGGGCCATAGCGAGAGATGTGGCGACCATGCAACCGACCATGACCTTTAAGTTTGCGCTCTTGGCTGCGATGAGGACACTTAGAGCATGGGTCAACCCCCCTGTTTTGTCTGTTTTAATGTTAATCGCTTGGTATTTGCTGGCAATGGTTTCTAGGTCTTCAATGGTGTGAAAACTTTCATCTGCACAAATAGGGACGAGGGGGTCAAGGTCGCGCAACATTTCATCCTGGTCAACCGGCAAGGGTTGTTCTACCAGTTCGATTTTACAGTCATAGGCTGTGTCTAGTAAGGGGAATAGTGTGCCCTGGGTCCAGGCCTCATTGGCATCAACGACCAAGCGGTGCATGGGTAAGGCCTTGCGAATGGCAAGCATGGCTTGGCGGTCTTGCTCGAGCCCGCCTCCCAGTTTTAGTTTTAAAAGTGGATAGTATTGCGATTTTAAGGCAGCCTGGGCCATTTTCTCAGGTGTGTCTAGGGAAATGGTGTAGCAGGACAAAACCGGCTTTAACGGGCTGGCATTAAGGAGAATAGAAGGGGGCTGGTTCTTTTGTTTTGCTTCTATGTCCCATAGGGCGCTATCAATGGCATTGCGCGCGGCGCCTGCTGGCATGGCGCTTACCAGCTTAAGGCGGGTCATGCCTTGTTCTAGCTGGCTGGCCATATCTTTTATTTGTTTGATAACTGATTTGGGTGTTTCCCCATAACGGGCATAGGGCACAGCTTCGCCTTTGCCTGTTATGTGATCTATGGTCAGTTCCACATAAACCACCTCAGCATAGCTTTTGCTGCCTCGTGAAATGCGAAAATGCCCATCAATTGGCCATTTTTGGCGGGTAACGCTACATTTGAAGCTGGACATAATATTTAAAGCCGAGTTGTGTTCAGATTTATTTGTAAAACTATTTTTTCAAATGAATATTGAGATATAGTAACAAGTTCATTTTTAACTATGAAGGTTTTTTGCATTTCTTAGATGTTTAAAATGTTAAAGTAGGCAAAGGCTTACAAAAAGACATGAAATGTTATAATAAAAAGCATCATAAAAAGGTATCGTTTTTAAAGGTAGATTGATGGCCGTTGCTGATCAGGCTTCATTAAAAATGCTGAAAGCACACGGGGCAGATGTTGTGGACCCCGGCTTAAAATGGGCTGCCCATGAGCAAGGGATTGACCTGTCCATTTGGGGTGCGTGGCAAGTGCGTCATGTGAAGAACTTGGCCAGGCAAATCAGAAAACTGAAAATATCTAAAAAGAATTGCCCGCAATCTGTTGTGACGATTGATATGGGCGGCCTTACCGCGCTTGATACAGCCGGGGCGATGTTGATTTTGGATATGAAAGACCTGTTTTCACAACGCGGGCTTTTGGTCACCATCATCAATGCGCGCAAGGCGGATCAAATTTTGTTTGATCTGATCTCTCGCCATCCGCGAGAGAAAATTGCTGCGCACAGAAAAAACAGCATGGTGTTGAATTTGGTGCGCGATTTAGGCGCTCTTATTGTTAGTATTTGGCGGGACATCATTGAGCTCACAGCCATGATCGGTCAGGTGACCATTTCATTGTTTGGGTTGCTGTTGCGGCCGTGGCGTATTCGCTTCACTTCCCTCATGCATCATTTGGAACACGCCGGGTTAAAAGCGGTTACGATCATTTCACTGATTTGTTTTTTAATTGGCGCTGTGATCATGCAGCAAAGCATTGAGCAATTACGAGCTTATTCAGCGGAACATTTTTCTATCGATATGCTTGGCATTCTCGCCTTGAGGGAAGTGGGGGTTTTGCTAACCTCGATTATGATTGCGGGACGCTCTGGTGCTGCTTTTACAGCTGAAATAGGCTCAATGAAAATGCGCGAAGAGGTTGATGCTATGCGTGCGCTGGGCATTGACCCGGTGGCGACTTTAATTGTGCCCCGGGTGTTGGCTTTGGTGATAGCGCTGCCATTGCTGACCTTTATTGGCGATATGATGTGTTT
>JANQQH010000357.1 GCA_028285025.1 Hyphomicrobiaceae bacterium
GACCGCAAGTTTTTAGAAAATGTTGCCTCTTCCGTTTTATGGATTGATCGCGGCATCACCCGTTTAATGAAACGCGGGTTCGATCAGTTTGAAAGCTGGCGCGATGAGGTTTTTGCCCAAGAAGAGCTCGATGCCCATAAACGAGACCGGGAAATTGCCCGCGAGGAAGACTGGTTGCGCTATGGGGTGACAGCCCGGCGCAAACGCAATCAAAAGCGGTTGGCCAACTTGCATCAATTACGCCAAGACCGGCGCGAACATAAGGGGCCACAGGGCAAAGTCGTCCTTGAACAATCAGAGGCAAAAATTTCTGGTAAGCGGGTGATTGAAGCCATGAGGCTTTCCAAAGCCTATGACGACAAAGCAATTGTCAAAAATCTAGATTTAAAACTCATGCGCGGTGACCGGTTGGGTATTGTCGGGCCCAATGGGGCGGGCAAAACCACCCTAATAAAAATGCTAACTGGCCAACTACAGCCAGATGAAGGCCACATCACGCTGGGCAGCAATTTATCAACGGTCACCCTTGACCAGGCAAGAGACAGTCTAAAACCCAATTGGACGGTGCAAGATGCGCTCACCAATGGCGGCGGCGACATGGTTGAAGTGGGCGGCAGAACCAAACATGTCATTGGCTATATGAAAGACTTTTTATTCCAACCCGCTCAAGCGCGCACCCCGCTTGATGTGCTCTCAGGCGGTGAGCGCGCCCGGTTAATGCTGGCGCGCGCTTTAAGTTTGCCCTCCAATTTAATGATATTGGACGAACCCACCAATGACCTGGATTTGGAAACATTGGACTTATTAGAAGAACTGCTTGCAGCCTATGAAGGCACAGTTTTGCTGGTCAGTCACGATCGTGATTTTCTAGACCGCGTCGTTACCTCAGTTCTGGTTTGGCAAGAAGAGGGCGAATGGACCGAATATGCTGGCGGCTATAGCCAGGCAGCCGCGCAATTGGAAAAACAACGCCGCGAAACCGCGCAGCCCTTAGAAAAGAAAACAAAAAGGGCGGCAAACAATGAGCCTTCTCAAGACGACAAAGCAATCAAACGGCTCTCCTACAAAGACAAATATGCCCTGGAAACCTTACCGGATAAAATTTCAGACTTAGAAGCCAAAATAGCCATGCATCAAAAAGAGCTTGAAAACCCTGAGCTTTTTACCAAAGATCCAGAGCAGTTTAATAACATCTCCTCAAACTTAACCAAAGCCATGGCAGAACATAGCGCGCTAGAAGAAAAATGGCTGGAGCTGGAAATGAAACGGGAAGAGCTTGAAGGAGGGTAAAAAGAGCCCTCCTTCTTGTTGGCAGTTAAGCAGCACTTTTTAGCAGCACATAAGCAATGGTGAGCATCGCCCCCAATGATGTGGCAAAGGTAAGGGTGCGCAACACCGGAATGCCCATAACATAAACCAGATAATGAGCAATGCGAGCAAAGAAATAAACCATTGCGGCACACGCGACAGTTTCACCGCCAATTTTGGTGATGTGGGCAATTAAAACGAGGATGGCAAACACCGACAAGTTCTCAACACTATTAATATGTGCCCGATAAGCCCGTGCGGCCCAAGCGGGCTGTGCTTCACTCGGTTGATTGGTATCCCCATGTCCG
>JANQQH010000358.1 GCA_028285025.1 Hyphomicrobiaceae bacterium
CTTCCAACACTTTGCCCCCAGCAATCAGAGCCAAAGCATCCAAATTTCCTTGCACCGTCACATTGGGTTGCAAATGGGTTTTCACCCACTCAAGCGGCATGGTTTCATCCACACTCACCCCTTGCACACCAATTTCTTTCACATAAGTCTCATACAAAGGCCCGGCCCCGCGCGGAAAGCCAATAATCGGCACATGAGGATATTTTTGCCGTAAAGCTGAGACCATTTTTTTGGTCGGCTCGATCACCCAGCGCTGAAATTCACTTTGCGGCAAACTGCCGGCCCAACTGTCAAAAATCTGCAAAGCATCGGCCCCTGCCTCCACTTGCCGCGAAAGATAATCAATCGAAGTTTCAACCAAAATATCAATAAGCTCTTGAAATAATTCAGGATAAAGGTAGGCCATAGACCGCGCTGGGGCCTGATTAGGTGTGCCTTTACCCGCCACCATATAGGTCGCCACAGTCCACGGGGCACCGCAAAAACCGATCAATGCGGTTTCTTGTGGCAAACGAGATCTAATCAACGAAACAGTTTGCGCAACACTGTCATATTTTTCATCAACCAAACCAAAATCAAGCTGTTTGATACCTTCACTGTCTAAAATCGGATCTAAACGAGGCCCCTCACCTGTTTCAAACCTCACTTCCTGGCCCAGCGCATCAGGCACAACCAGAATATCTGCAAACAAAATGGATGCATCAAATCCAAACTTTTCGATCGGTTGAAGTGTCACTTCACACGCCATTTCAGGTGAATAACACAAATTCAAAAAACCACCCGCCTTTTCACGAACAGCACGGTAATCATCCAAATACCGCCCAGCTTGTCTCATCAACCAAATTGGCGGTCTGGGCAAACTTTCGCCTGAAAGCACTTTTAAAAATATCTTTTCACTCATACAGCCCTTATCTAACGGAGACACCCACTTTTCAATAAAAAAATAAATAAAAAAGATTTTTAAAAATTGATTTGGTTTTTGTTTAGGACTGGATTTTTCAGATTAAAATTTTCTCAATCAGTTTCAACAAGCTCTTCCACAAACAAAAAATCTCTTTTTTCACCAAAGACCCAAAAACATGATAAGACGAAAAAATAAAAACCATAAATTTATAAGATTCAAACCAGTTACACATGATAAGGTAAAGTGAATATAAGCGGGCAAAATTTGTGTAAAACCAGGAGGAGAAATAAGGCAAACCAAGCAGCAGATTTATACAAAGAATAACCTTAAAGATTTTTCTCCACACACCAAACAATGTGCGTAACACCTGGGAGAAAAAATGGATAGATCAGGAAAAACGTGTCTTGCCTTTAATGGGTGAGGATAACTCATCAACTTATCAACATATGTCACACAAGAATCAAAAATTTTTCCACTTGCATCTTATATCTGATGCCACCGGCGAAACATTAACCGCCATGTCGAAAGCGGTTACGGTGCAATACCCTCAAATCAAGGCCATTGAACATATTCACCCATTGGTGCGCACCAAACGGCAACTAAAACGAGTGTGCCAAATCATTGAAGAGCAACCAGGCATTGTCATGCACACCTTAGTAAATACAGACCTAACACATGAGATTGATAAATTTTGTGCTGATTTAAACTTACCCAGCGTTGGCATCTTAGACCCAATATTACAAATTTTTGGCTCATATCTCGGCGCCCCTTCAAAACCAACTGTTGGCGGTCAACACACATTAGATGCAGACTATTTTAATCGGATTGACGCACTAAATTTCACAATGATGCATGACGATGGCCAATTACCAAACAATCTTGATGAAGCTGATATTTTCATCATTGGCATCAGCCGCACCTCCAAAACCCCCACCAGCATTTATTTGGCCAATCGCGGATTTAAAACCGCTAATTTACCGCTTGTGCCCCCTCTGCCCTTACCAGACATTGTTGAAAAACCCACCACAGCTTTCATTGTTGGCCTGATCGCCAGTGCTGATCGGATTTCGACGGTGAGGCGCAATCGCGTTATGGAATTGGCCGATAAAGATTTAGAAGATTATGTTGACCGCGATGCCATTGCCCAAGAAATTGCCTATACACGCCGCCTTTGCGGACGTCACGATTGGCCAATCATAGATGTAACGCGTCGCTCTATTGAAGAAACGGCCGCAGCGATTATCACATTATACAACAATCGCACTCATTAAAATTTGAATTTCCTCACAATTCCCCTTAACTTTCATGGTGAGACTTTGGCATTTTCAAAAGGCATGTCAAGGACGCGGAGCGCAAGTGAAATCCTTGACATGCCTTTTGAAAATGCAAAAATCTCACCATGAAAGTTAAGGGGAAAACCAAGGGTTACATTTAAAAACCAAGTTTGAACCGATACAAATAAATGTTTGAATCACAAAAAATAAATCTCGTTCTAGCTTCATCTAGCCCTACCAGAGCTAAACTGCTGGAAAGCACTGGCCTTTCTTTTGAAATTCACCCTTCAAAAATAGATGAATCAACCATCAAGCAAGTGCTATCTGTTGAACCAATTGAGCCCTCAGATATTGCTGAATTTTTAGCTGAAGCCAAAGCCAATGATGTGGCTGAGCACCATCAAAACGCTTATGTTATTGGTAGCGATCAAATATTGGCCTTGGGCGATGAAATTTTTGAAAAACCTAAAAACAAAGAAGAAGCCTATGCCTCGCTTTTTAAATTGCGCGGCAAAACACATAAACTCATATCAGCCATTGTGGTCGTTAAAAACAAACAAGTCATTTGGCGCTACAGTGAAACCGCCGAGCTTAAAATGCGCGACTTCACCCCTGAATTTTTAGGAAATTATATCGCCCATTGCGGCGAAGAAATTTTAGCCTCTGTTGGTGCTTATCAATTGGAATCTTTCGGCGTCCATTTGTTTGAAGAGATTAAGGGCGATTACTTCACCATACTCGGGTTTCCCATTGTCAGCCTTTTAAATATGCTGCGCAAAGAAGGATACATCAATTCATGAGTTCACCAAAAAAGGCTGGCGTCATCGGCTGGCCGATAACCCAATCTCGCTCGCCTTTAATCCATGGCACCTGGTTAGACAAACTGAGCATTGAAGGCAGCTATGAAAAATACGCTGTGCAACCAAATGAGCTGCCAAGCTTTATACAAAACTTACAACAAAACGGGTTTGCCGGTCTTAATCTAACCATCCCCCATAAAGAACAAGTGCTCACTTTGGTTGATAAAGTCACTCACGAAGCCAAAGCCATTGGTGCGGCCAACACTTTATGGTTTGAAGAAGGCAAATTAATCGCTGGCAACACAGATGGTTATGGCTTTCTCACGCATTTACAAACCAGCGCGCCCAATTGGCAAACCGCCATGCCAGCCCTTATTCTAGGCGCTGGGGGTGCTGCCCGGGCCATCATCTATGCTCTTCTACAAGCCGGTGTGCCAGAAATCATC
>JANQQH010000378.1 GCA_028285025.1 Hyphomicrobiaceae bacterium
CAATATTTACCAACAAGCCCGGCATAAAAGGCGGTGCCACAAGCAGTGATCGAAAGACGTGGGATTGTTTTAAAGTCAATATCAAGGTCTGAAAAGTCGACCTGTTCACTGCCTAAATCAATATAGTGAGATAAGGTGCGCGAGATCACATCAGGCTGTTCATGAATTTCTTTGGCCATAAAATGGCGATGATTGCCTTTGTCTACAAGCAAGGCATTGGCCATGGAGGTGGTAATTGTGCGCTCAACTTTTCGGCCGTCAGTGTCATAAATCGTTGCCCCTTGATTGGTCAGAACAACCCAATCGCCTTCTTCAAGATAAGTGATCTGATTGGTAAAGGGGGCAAGCGCAAAGGCATCAGAGCCTAAAAACATTTCTGGTTTCTCGCCTGTACCATACCCCACAGCTAAGGGGCTGCCGCGTCGGGCGCCAATCATCAAATTATCATGGCCCTCAAATAACAGGGCGAGGGCAAAGGCTCCTTCTAGGCGCGGCAAGCAAGTTTTAACCGCCTGGCTTGGTTCGGCACCATTTTTAAGTTCTCGGGCAATTAAATGAGCGATGACCTCTGTGTCGGTTTGGGTTTCAAACTCATAGCCACTTGTTATTAATTCAGTGCGTAATTCCTTAAAGTTTTCAATGATGCCATTGTGAACAACAGAGACTTTGACTGAATGGTGGGGGTGGGCATTGCCCTCTGTTGGTTTGCCATGTGTTGCCCAGCGCGTGTGGCCAATGCCGATTGAGCCTGATAAAGGCTCTTGGGCCAAGCGTTCTTCTAAAGCTTTCAACTTGCCTTTGGCGCGGCGTCTATCAAGTTTGGCTTCATGCAAAGTGGCGATACCGGCTGAATCATAGCCGCGATATTCCAGTCGCTTCAAAGCGTCGACCAGACGCTCTGCAACTGGTTCATTTCCTATGATACCGACAATTCCGCACATAAGTTAACGCTTTCCTTTTGAAAACTGTTTGAAAATGAGCTGCACATACCCTGTTTGCACAAAGAGAGCAAATCACGTGCCATTTCTAAAGATTACGAGGCATTTTTCGCTTCTTTTTTACGTTTTTGAGCTTGGCGATACCGGACCGCCCATCGGGGAAAACTGCGCCGCTCTGGCCGGGTTATGGCCAAGGCGTCGGGTTCAACATCTTCAGATATTACACTGCCAGAGCCAATATAGGCGCCTTCTCCGATGTTAACCGGGGCAATAAGGGAAGAATTGGAACCCACAAAACTTTGCGCTCCAATCACGGTTTTATGCTTAAAGAACCCATCATAATTACATGTGATAGTGCCTGCGCCAATATTGGCCCCGCTGCCAACATCAGCGTCGCCAATATAGGTGAGGTGATTAACCTTAGCCCCGTCTTGGATGGTGGCTTTTTTCACTTCTACAAAGTTACCGATTTTAGCGCCCGGGCCGACATCTGCACCAGGGCGCAGACGTGCATATGGGCCGATTAAAGCGCCCTGTTTTATTGTCGCGCCTTCCAGATGGCAAAAGCTGTAAATATGTGCGCCATCATTAACGGTAACATTGGGGCCAAAGACCACATTTGGTTCGATGATAACATCTCGTCCTATTTGCGTATCATGGGAAAAGAACACTGTTTCAGGAGCGATCAAAGTGGCACCGTCTTGTTGGGCTTGTTGGCGTCTGCGGGTTTGAAAGATTTGTTCGGCCTGGCCCAGTTGCACCCTGTCATTGACACCGAGCACATCTTCTTGCGGGCAAACGCTAGCAACGGTTTTCAAACCAGCTTGGCGGGCCAGCTCAACCGCGTCGGTTAAATAATATTCTTCATTGGCATTGTCATTGCCAATTTTGTCGAGCAAGGACAACATCGTTGCGCCTTGGAAGCCCATGACGCCTGAATTACAAAATGTTACCGCTCTTTCTTGTTGTGAGGCATCTTTGTGTTCGCGAATGGCCAGTAACGCGCCATCCTCACCAAGTAACAAACGCCCATAGCCTGAAGGATCTGGGGTCTCAAAACCTAAAACACCAACACTTGCTCCTTGATCAAGCTGATCTAGCAGGCCTTGTAAGGCTTGCCTTGTTAATAAGGGTGTGTCTCCATAAAGCACAAGCACCTTGCCTTCATGTCCTTCTATGGCTTGGCGGGCTTGTAAAACTGCATGGGCTGTGCCTAACCGGTCTTTTTGTACGTAAATTTGAACGTCGGCCTTTTGGTCACGTACAGTGTTTTCAAGAGCTTCCATTTCAGGGCCGATCACCACGGCACATTTTTGCGCGCCAAGGTCTTTGCCAAGATCTATGACATGGCCAACCATGGGTTTGCCGGCTATGGCATGCATCACTTTAGGGTGGGCTGATTTCATGCGCGTTCCCATGCCAGCGGCAAGGACGATTACCAAAAGGGAAGATGAAGACATCGGTTTTGAGCTCTCTTACAGCTAAAATAAGGACAGGGGATAAATTGGTGATCTTTCATCCCTCTTTTTTTGCGGAATTTATGAAAGAAATGGCTCTAAAACAATCATTTTTTAAAAAAATATGCATGAAACCATAGCAGATATTTTATTCCTAATTGACCTTATGAACCGACTCATAGAGCTTTTCTTTTGTGCTTGAACCACTCTCAAGCTGTTTTTTAAAGGATATGCCGATGAGCAAAAAATCTTCTGGCACCAAATCTTCATGGGGTTACATGCTTGTTTGGGGTATAATAGGCCTTTTATCGGTTGGTTATATTGGCTCTTTATTTGACCCTTCAAAGATTATGAATGCTCAAAAACCGTCTTTAAGAGAAGACAAGACGGTTGTGATTGAAAAACACTTGGCTCAAATCAAAAAACAAATCAAATCATCCGACGACCTTTCAAATCTTCAGCTTAAGCAGCTGAATGCCAAATATGCCAATTTTGAGCAAAAATTATTTGCCCTTAATGCGAAGCTATCCATATTAGATACTGACAACAAAAATTTGACTAAGCGATTTGCGCAAATTGAAGAAAGCATTGGCCCGATTACTGGCGCACTTGCCAAACAGGCAAGTGAAAAACAAACCATGTCTCCCATTGGCCAAAAGATAACACCGGCCAAAATAATGGTGCAGGAGGTTAAACCAAAACCGGTTGAAGAGCCAAAGACAGGTGTCAAATTGGCCGCAAATATTCCCATTCCTGTTTTGCGCCAACACCAAAAGTCAAAAAAACCTCAGCTGATACGTACGCAATTTGCCGTATCGCTTGGAAATTTTCAGGATTTACAGCAATTGCGGAAAGCTTGGCAGGTAAGGGCTGATCAATTTGGATCTGCGCTGGGTCATTTAAAGCCACGCTTTATCACTCTTGTTGTTGATAACAAGCCACGATATGAATTGATAACGGGTCCGCTGGACAATGCCTTGGATGCAGCCAAAATTTGCTATCATTTGCAGCAAAACAAAGCCTATTGTAAACAGAGCATCTATCAGGGGTCTGAAATACAAAACACCTCCTTTTGATCTGGCTCCAAAAGGAGGTGTTTTTTTTAACAACCGCTTTGGTTGATTTACAGTTGCGTGGCGTTAAAGGTATCGCACGCTCTCATATTTCCTGTATCATACCCTCGTTTAAACCAACGCATGCGCTGTTCTGACGTGCCGTGGGTAAAGGCCTCTGGCACCACACGCCCTTGTGTTTGTCGCTGGATGTTGTCATCC
Organism: Hyphomicrobiaceae bacterium; assembly: GCA_028285025.1. Taxonomy (GTDB): domain Bacteria; phylum Pseudomonadota; class Alphaproteobacteria; order Rhizobiales; family HXMU1428-3; genus HXMU1428-3. Next base: position 3,670 of record JANQQH010000378.1, read on the forward strand.
CCAATTTTAGCAGCAGCATTGAGCGCTTCTTCCAAATCGCCCTCTTCCAAAATTTGATTGCTCGCATCTGCGTGGCGCGCCCAAAGCCCGGCAAAACAATCTGCTTGCAATTCCATTCGAACTTGCAGCGCATTGGCTGCTCGCTTACTAATGCGTGTTTTTTGTGCTTGGACTTGGCCAGCAATGCCTAAAAGAGTTTGGACATGATGGCCGACTTCGTGGGCAATCACATAGGCCTGAGCAAAATCACCTGGTGCGCCGAACCTGCGTTTCAATTCACCGTAAAAGTGCAAATCGATGTAAACCTTTTGGTCAAGAGGGCAATAAAACGGCCCCATTGCCCGCATGCCGGGGCCGCATTGTGATTGCGTGTAATTTTCAAATAATCTTAGTTTTGGTTCTTTGTATGTGCGTCCCATTTGGCGAAAGATTTTATGCCAAACCAATTCTGTTTCACGAAGCACAACAGCTGTAAATTTGCCCATTTCATCTTTCATTTGAGCACTTTTAGGCCGCGGACCGCCAAGTTGACTTTCGCCTGGGGCACGAAAATCTTTGCCAGTGTCAGGTAATTCATCAATCTCAATCTTAGGGGATTGGGGAGATTGTTGGCGCTCAATTTGCGGAATTTGACCTTGATCACCAGCGATTTCACGCAAGATCAGCCCTGGGTCGCATTTGCCAGTAAAATACATAAAGGCAAGCAATATTAAGATTGTCCAGATGCTTATGCCGCCACCGCGCCTGCCTGGCATACGGATGGTGCGCCCCTTCCCCCCTGGCATTGGAAAACCGACCCGGCCGCGCCCACGTCCGCGATGATCTTCAATATTACGGCTACCTTCGCGATCTCTCCAACGCATGACTTGTCCCCTTCCCTCTTATGGTTGCTTTTTCAGGCGTTATTTTACTTCCCAGTTTATCGCGCTCAGTTTGGTGCCGAGGCTTACTGAAATATACATATTAAGAAATTCTTTTTTCATTTACCACTGTTACCTATCACTCAACCAGAATTAATGGATAAAGGGAAGAATTTTCTCTAACGCAAACTGCTAAGCTATTCTGTGTATTTAATAAATGTTTCTTGTAATGCAAGCTTTTGATCTTTAGACCTGACCTTAATTTAGTTTGTTTGGGCCAAGCGCTATGCAAAGATAAGCTACTGTTACAATTCATTTTTCGTGATTATTACAAATGTTTAATTTGAGGAAACTTCTCAGATAATTTACAACTAAGTCATCGGAACTGCTTGACGCTTTTTTTTGTTTTTGCACGAAACCACAAACCATTTTCACTCGGGAGCCATGACTATGTATAAATTTAAAACTATAAAACTGATCATTATGGCCTTAACCACAAGCTTTTTGATCGCTGTTTCTTCTAACCACGCCAGCGCTCGTAATTATTATGGCGCGATTGCCTATTCCCCTTCAACTCAGGCCATGGGTTGGGCTTATGATTATAATACAAAATGGGCGGCTAATAATGCGGCCTTGAAGAAATGCCGCAAATATGCCTCTGATTGCCGCATTGCCACTTGGTTTAAAAATGCGTGCGGCGCCATCGCTGTGGGTGCAAATGGTGGCTGGGGTGCACATTGGGGCCGTTCTGTTAAGAATGCCAAATGGAAGGCGCGTAAAACCTGTAAACGTCATGACCGTTATTGCAAGGTTCGCCGCTGGGTGTGTACAACACGATAAACAACAATCCCTTTTCTCAAAGTTTTAAAAGGTGGTCTTGCACAAGATCACCTTTTTTTGATGCATCTTGTTTGGTGATTGCACCGCGCTTATATCAGTCTCAACAGTCATATTTTAAATTTTGCGTCCAGCAAAAGAACAAAGAAACATTATAAGCAAAGAAGCATTTTCAAATGAACACTGAATATAAAAAAGACCTTGAGGCCGTTTCTAATTTAACGCCCGAACAGTATCATATCACTCAAGAAGATGGGACCGAGGCCCCGTTTCAAAATGAATTTTGCGATCATAAGCAATCTGGGCTTTATGTTGATGTGGTCTCTGGTGAGC
>JANQQH010000393.1 GCA_028285025.1 Hyphomicrobiaceae bacterium
CGCCCGTCTTTGAATGCTTATAAAGCCAGCCTTGACCTGCAAGATGACGACGAAGTGGCAAAAATCTATCAGCAATTGCGGGCCGAAAAAGGCTTTCGCATGACCAATTATAAAATCAATTCTGATCTGAGCCAGCCTCAACTGTGCTTGCAGTTTTCTGAAAACTTATTTTCGCGCGGCACGGACTATTCCACCTTTTTTAAAGTGAACAACCAAGACCCGGATGGCGTGCGGGTTGAGCGGCGGCAAATTTGTATTGATGGGTTTAAGCATGGGCAGACCTATCAAATCTCTGTGCGCCAAGGCTTACCATCTACGGTTGGTGAGCAACTGTTAAAAACCTCTGATATAACTGTGTATGTACGCGACCGCAGCCCGTCTGTACGCTTTGCCAGCAAGGCATATGTGCTCCCCAAATTTGGCCAGCGCGGTTTGCCGCTCATGAGTGTGAACACCAAAGAAGCAAAGATCCAAATATACCGGGTGGGTGATCGTAATTTGTTAAACACGGTGATGGATGGGCGGTTCCGCTCTAATTTAAATGATTATGATGCGCGCGAGTTGGCCAATAAGTTTGGCGCTGAAATTTATAAAGGGACTGTGGAAATCACCTCAGAACTCAACAAAGACATTAAAACCGCTGTTCCGGTACAAACGGCGGTGCCGGATATGAAACCGGGGCTTTATGTGGTTCGTGCGTGGCCGAAAAATTCCAAGCATGGCTCTAACCGGGGAGCGACCCAGTGGTTTATCGTCTCGGATCTTGGTCTGGCGACTTTGAAAGCGCAAAACGGGCTTTATGGTTTTGTGCGCTCTATTACTGATGCCGCCCCGAAAAAAGGCGTTTTGGTGAAATTGCTGGCCAAAAACAATGAGATTTTAGGCTCTACCATTAGCGACGAGAAAGGCATGGTAACATTTGATGCTGGCCTGTTGCGCGGCAAAGGGGGCAACAGCCCTGCTCTGTTGGTGGCTGAGAATAGCGATGGCGATTATGGCTTTGTTGATCTATCAAAAGCGGCTTTCGATTTAACCGATCGCGGTGTTGCTGGCAGACAAGCGCCGGGACCTTTGGATGGCTTTGTGTTTACCGAGCGCGGGGTTTATCGCCCTGGCGAAGACGTGCAACTGACAGCCCTTTTGCGCGACCAACAAGGCGTTGGTGTTTCCGATATGCCTTTGACTGTGGTGATCACCCGGCCGGATGGCAAAGAACATAAGCGCGTGACCTTGGCCGATCAAGGGGCTGGCGGGCGCAGTTATAGTATGCCGCTTATTCAATCAGCCATGACAGGCACCTGGCGGGTCAAACTGCTCGGTGATGATAAACGCGCTGCGATTGGTTCTACCTCCTTTTTGGTGGAAGATTATGTGCCTGAGCGCATGGAGCTCACCTTGCGCAAAGAAAGCGAGATTTGGTCAAGCGCCTCTCAAGCTGAGATTAAAGTGGCTGGTGTTTATCTTTATGGCTCGCCGGCTGTCAAACATCAGTTGAAAGGGGATTATACCATCTTTAAATCATCTGCTTTGAAGGGCTATGAAGGCTATCAATTTGGGTTGTCAGATGAGAAGTTTTTAAATGTTCACAAGTCTTTGACCAATATTGGATTGCTAAATGAAAAGGGCAAGACAACGCTGACCCTTGATTTGCCAGCCTTTGAGCGGCCATCCAAACCAATTGAAGCCAAGATTAACCTGCGGTTGCTGGAACCTGGTGGGCGACAAGTGGTACGTGCTGTCACTTTGCCTGTTGCCAATGAGCGGCCAATGATTGGGATTAAAACCATCTCAACACCAGCACAAATGAAAGAGCAAAAAAAGGCACAGTTTGATGTTGTGCGGCTGGACAAAAAGGGCCGGCAAGAGGCGGAGACCTTGCGGTGGGAATTGGTTGAGATTACCAAGCACTATCAATGGTACAATCAAAATGGCTATTGGCGGTATGAGCCGGTGGTTTATACCAACCGGGTGGCCAAGGGCACTGTTGAGACCCAAGAAGATGGTGCGGCGCGCATTGAAATGCCTGTTAAGCGCGGGCAGTACCGATTGGAGGTTGTCTCGCATACCTATAACCAGCTAGCGGCCAGCACCAACTTTAGCGTTGATTGGTATGCAGCCAAAGACGCCGACACGCCTGATGTTTTGGAAATTGCCGCGGACAAAGCGCAATATTCGGTTGGCGACAAATTGCAAGTACGGGTCAAGCCACAAGCCAAGGGGCGCACCCTTGTGGCGGTGATGAATGAAACCGTGCTTGACATCAAAGAAGTTGAGCTGGATGAGACCGGCGGTGAGGTTGCCTTTAACGTCAATAAAAAATGGGGTGTCGGCGCTTATGCAATTGCCATGCATTACCATGTTATGGATGAGCAACAAAGCCAGATGCCAGGCCGGGCGATTGGGGTGAAATGGATTAAGATTGATGAAGATCCGCGCACGCTTAACATTTCTGTTGGGCTGCCACAGCATCATGTGGCGAACAAAGTTTTGAAATTGCCTGTGCAAGTTACCGGTTTGTCGGAAGGGGAAAAGGCCTTTGTTACCATTGCCGCTGTGGATGAGGGCATTTTGAGCCTCACTGGTTATAAGAGCCCCATGCCGCACAAGCATTATTATGGGCAGCGGCGCTTGGCCACTCAGATCCGTGATGTTTATGGCCATTTAATTGATGGCATGGGCGGTGCTTTAGGGCGCATTCGCTCAGGTGGTGATGCGGGCGGCCTGGCTTTGCAAGGGGCCCCAAACAGCATTAAGCCAGTGGCGCTTTATTCTGGCATTGTTGCCTTGGATGGCAATGGCCAGGCTGAAATTGCTTTTGAAGTGCCCCAATTTAACGGGGCCTTGCGGGTGATGAGCATTGCCTGGAGTAAAAACAAGCTGGGGGCGGCAAGCGAAAAGCTGATTGTGCGTGACCCGGTTGTTGTTTTGGCCAGCACGCCATTGTTCTTGACCAAGGGAGATCAATCACGTTTGTTCTTGTCCATTGATAATGTTGATGGACCGGAAGGGGCGTATAAGCTTGATGTAACGGCTAATGATGGCTTGGCTTTTGAAGAAACACAATTTGCCGCCCCGCTTGAGTTGAACAAGGGTAAGCGGGTGAATGTGGCCCTAACCATGACAGCCAAGAAAATTGGTTTGGCCAATATAAAATTGTCTTTGCGTCATGAAGCACAAGACCCCTCTGGTAAAGGGTTAGAAATTAGCCAGGCTTATGATCTGATGATTAAACCGGCGCAACCCAATGCCTCTTGGCGTACAGTAAAAAAGCTGGCGGCAAATGGGGGCAAGCTGACCTTTAGCAAGGATATTTTTACCGATATCATTCCAGAGACGGCGCAAGCGTCCCTTTCTGTTGGGCATTTGGCTGGGCTTGATGTGCCAGGCCTGTTTGAAGCACTTGACCGCTACCCTTATGGTTGTGCAGAGCAAACCACCAGCCGGGCGATGCCGTTGCTTTATCTTTCTAAACTGGCACCGGCTTATGGCAAAACTCTAGACCAAGATTTACCCAAACGGATTGACAAGGCCATTCGCCGTCTTGCTTCTTTGCAAAACAGCCAAGGTGGGTTTGGCTTGTGGTCGCCTCATTATGTCGACATGTGGTTAACCGCTTATGTCACTGATTTCCTCACCAGGGCACGAGAGCAGAAGTTCCCAGTTGATCCGGGAATGGTTGCCATTGCGCTGCAACGGTTGAAGAATTCTGTGAACTTTGCCAGTGACTTTAAGAAGGGGGGCCAGGACATTGCTTATGCCCTTTATGTGCTGGCACGCAATGGCGAGGCCAATGTGGGTGATTTGCGCTATTATGCCGATACGAAAATTAGCCATTTCTCAACCCCGATTGCGCAAGCACAGATTGCGGCCAGCTTGGCGATGTATGGCGACACGCAGCGGGCGCAAAGGGCGTTCCAAGTGGCGTATCAAACCATGCAAAACGCGCCTGATGAAGGTGAGATTGCTAATTACCGGCGCGATTACGGCACCCGCTTGCGGGACAGGGCTGCTTTGTTGGCTTTAAGTTCTGAGGCTAAAAATTCGCAATTGCCAAAGCTTGAATTGATCAACGCCTTGGTGCAAGAACGGGCGGAGAAGACTTACACCTCAACGCAAGAAAATGCCTGGTTGTTGTTGGCGGCCAATGCTTTGGAGGATCAAGACAGAGCGATTTTGCTTGATGTGAATGGGCAGGAACAAAAGGGGCTGTATCGCCAGCGGTTTGCTCCAAACGACCTTTTGTCCCAAGACTTAGAGATTACCAATAAAAGTGCTGAAGAGGTCTCTGCTGTGTTAACCATTCATGGTTCTGCCAACAACCCATTGCCCGCCCTTGAAAAAAACATTGGCTTAAAACGTCAATTCTTTTCCCTTGCTGGCAAGGAAATCTCTTTGTTAAACGCAAAGCAAAATGACCGAGTTGTTGTGGTTCTGACCATTTCCGATCATCAGCACAAAGGGGGGCGGTTGTTGCTGACCGATCATTTGCCCGCAGGCTTTATGATTGAGAACCCCAATCTTGTCACCGGCAGCAATTTGGCCAGCTTCACGTGGTTGAAACCGTCTGTTTGGCCGGTGCATCAAAGCTTTAGGGATGATAAATTTGTTGCCGCGTTTAATCTTTCAAGTTCGCGCAACAAGGCTGAGGCCCGCACCATTCAGGTGGCTTACATTATGCGAGCGGCCCATGATGGGCGCTACATTCATCCGGCAGCACATGTGGAAGATATGTACCGTCCCAACCGCTTTGCGCGCACTGGAGCCCAGCATGTGATTGTTGAGAAACCTTAACGTCATGGCTTGGGTCAAACGCCATAAGAAAAAACTGTTCAGTATAAGCGGGGCTTTTGCTGTGCTTGTACTGGGCGGTTTCATGACTTGGCAGATTTTTGTGCTTTGCCTGCCAGGCTTTGACTTGGCCCAGCATATGAAAGCCAAAGGGCTTGAGCATCGTTTGAGCTCTTCTGTTATTGTCACGGATCGACGAGAGCGGTTGCTGCGCGCCTTTACGGCCAAAGATGGGCGCTGGCGGTTGCCTGTGCGCCAAGACAACATCGCACCACATTATTTTAAACTGTTGCTAAATTTTGAAGATAAGGGCTTTTACGACCACAATGGCATTGAGCCGAAAGCCTTTGTGCGTGCAGCATGGCAA
>JANQQH010000407.1 GCA_028285025.1 Hyphomicrobiaceae bacterium
TTTCTGTTAACCATTGGCTGCTTTACCATTGTGTGGTCCTTTGTGGTTAAAGATTTTTCTGTTTTGTATGTGGCGCAAAATTCCAATAGCCAATTGCCGTTGCTTTACCGGCTCACGGCCCTTTGGGGGGCGCATGAAGGCTCGTTGATGTTATGGGTGTGGTTTTTGGCTGCCTTTTCTGCCATTGCGGTTTGGGTGCATTGGAGGAGCCACCCTTTGTCCATGCCCTATGTGATTTTAACCTTGGCGGGATTGCAAATTGGTTTTTTGATTTTCATTTTGTTTTTATCTAACCCGTTTATTGAAGTCCACCCGGCCATGCCTGATGGGCGCGATTTGAACCCATTGTTACAAGATCCTGGTTTGGCGTTTCACCCGCCGACGCTTTATATGGGTTATGTGGGCTTTTCTATTCCGTTTGCGTTTGCGATTGCAGCGCTCGTGCGCGGGCAATCTGGACGTGAATGGGTGGTGACCACACGGCGTTGGACTTTATTTTCTTGGGTCGCTTTGACCAGTGGCATTTTGCTTGGGGGTTATTGGGCTTATTATGAACTTGGTTGGGGTGGCTATTGGGCATGGGATCCGGTTGAGAACGCATCGCTGATGCCTTGGCTAACAGGGACTGCTTTTTTGCATTCGATTATGGCGCAAGACCAGCGTAATCTATTCCAAACTTGGAATGTGTTTTTGGTTATCACTACTTTTGCTCTGTCACTTTTGGGGACATTTTTGGTCCGCTCTGGTGTTTTAACTTCGGTTCATTCCTTTGCTGCTGACCCTGGGCGGGGGACTTATATTTTGATATTTCTTGTTGTTGTGGCTGTGATCAGTTATGGGTTATTAATCTGGCGTGGTCAGAGACTGATTGGCCCGGCCAAAGTTTCACACATGGTCTCACGCGAGTCTGCTCTGCTCTATAACAATTTGTTGTTTGTGGCCGCCGCCGTGATTGTTTTAACCGGCACGCTTTATCCGCTTGCCATTGAAGTTTTGGTTGGTGAGCGGGTTTCAGTTGCTGCACCATACTTTAACAAAGTTATGGCGCCTGTGATGTTGGGCATTGTTTTGTTGATGGGTCTGGGGCCTTTGGTGCCATGGCGCAAATCTAGCTTGAAAAAATTGCGTGACCAGTTTGCTATTCCAGCTGGATTGGCGGTGGTGGTTACCCTTGTCAGTGGGTTTATATGGGCCACAGAGATTGTTGCCTTGTTGGCGATTGGATTGGTGGCGTTTGTGTTTTTTGCCACCTTGATGGATGTTACCAAAGCGATAAAGGCTCATCAATCTGTGACTGATAAACCTTGGTGGGCTAGCCTGATTACCCTTGCTGGGAATAATCAGCGCCGTTATGGCGGGTTTATTGTACATCTGGGAACCTTGGTATTAATCATCGGAGTTGTTGGTTCGGCCTTCTTTAAACAAGAGGCCACTGTGACATTAGGCCCGGGTGATCAAGTGCAAGTTGGCCCTCATACATTGACGTTTGAGCGCATTGGCCCGAATAAAGGCCCTAATTATACAGAACGTATGGCTTTCATTAACTGGCAACATCAGGATGGGGAAACGGGTGTTCTGACCCCATCAAAACGCAATTATCCAGTGACGCAAACGATCACAACTGAGGCGGCGATTTATTCAACCTTGCGAGGTGATCTTTATGTGGTGCTTGGCAATGAGACCAAGGATGGCCGCGTGGTCACTCGGGTGTATTGGAATCCGCTTGTGAACTGGATTTGGATTGGCTGGATGATTGTTCTGGTCGGTGTGTTGTTTGCTATGACCAAGCGTGCGCCGAAGATTATCGCCAAGCAAAGTCAGGCTGCACAAAAACAACCTAAGGGAGCCTTGGCAACATGAGTGAACAACGCAAAGGCTATATAAAGTGGTGGCACTTTGCCCTGATTGGGGTGATGATGTTCATGTTTATTTTGTTTGCTGCCGGGCTGGGGCGAGACACTAAATTTATCCCCTCCCCCTTAATTGGCAAACAGGCCTATGCATTTGATTTGCGCAAATTGGGTACACAAGATCGCATCAAGCTGGATGAGTTTGCTGGCAAGATTGTTGTGATGAACTTTTGGGCCTCTTGGTGTGTCTCTTGTAAAGATGAGCACCATGTTTTGCTGGAAGCGGCAAAAAAATATGGCGACAAAGTTCAGTTTATTGGCATTAATTTTAAAGACACAGATGAGGCGGCCAACCGTTTTTTAGAACGGATGGGGCGTTTCCCCTACCCGTCGGGTGTTGACCCGCAAGGACGGCTAGGGTTGGAGTTTGGGGTTTATGGCATGCCTGAGACGTTTTTTATTAGCCCGAAGGGGGTCATTGGCGCCAAACAGATCGGCCCGCTCACCAAAGACATATTTGACGCCAAATTAAAACAAGTTGAGGCTTTGCAATGAGATACTACGGGCCTGCTTTAATGATCAAATTTGTATTTTTGGGACTGGCTGTTTTGCTTTTGTTAACGCCTGGTTTGCGCGCTCAAGAAGCCAAGCCAGAAGGCGCCATGAAACAAGAGACGGCTTTGGAAAAGCAAGTGCGTGTTGTTGCTAGCAAATTGCGCTGCCCGGTTTGCCAAGGAGAGAGTGTTTATGACAGCCATGCGGAAGTGGCTGTGGAGATGAAAAGATTGATTGCTGAAAAATTGGCTGAGGGGGCAAGTGAGCGGGAGGTTTTGCAATATTTCCAAGAGCGTTACGGCAATTACATATTGATGGAACCACCAACTGAAGGCATACATTGGGTTATATGGGGTTTCCCTGTGTTCATGGCGTTTGTTGGGTTGTTATTTATTTATCAGTTCATCACAGGCAAAGAACAAGAGGCAGCCGCCCCTGTTACTAAGGGGGGTGACATAGCGAGTGTGAAACAATCTAGCCAATCGATTGAGGACATGGAATTATGAGCAGCTGGATTGGGATATTGGCTCTGGGTGCCTTGTCATTGTTTATTATGCTGTTTCCGTTATGGCAGCGCCGGGCTGACCGTGGGCTTGGCACTGGCATTGAGAGTGATGATATTGCTGTGCAATGGGAGCTGGAAAAAGACCGGTTGGTGAAAGAACAGCATGACCTTGATATTGCTTTGGCTGAGGGAAAAATTACTGCTGATACTCATATGTATGAGCGAGAGCAGGTTGTTGAAGATGCCAAACGAGCGCTTGAAAAATTGCGCCAAGCTCGCAGCATGAGTGATAAACTTTCGGCGAGTAATGAACATAAACCGCGCTCTTACCCAGCCATTGGAATGGTTCTGGCTGGCCTGACTTTGGTTTGCACCATTGGTTTAATCTTGCAACTGAAAGGGCTTGATGTGCATCGCCAGGTGAACAACGCGAATGCCAAACCACAACTTCAGATGGCTGATATTGAAAAAATGGTCGCCTCCCTTGAAGCACGGGTCAAAGCTGGCCAGGGCAGCGATAAAGACCGACTAATGTTGGCCCGCTCGTATGTGGTTTTGGGCAAACGCGCGCAAGCAATTGCGCTTTATGAGAAAATTCACGAACAAGATGCGGGCAATGTGAATGCGATTATGGCCCTAGGAGAGATCTATTTTAATTCCCAAAACAGCAGTGAACAGAATAAAGCACAAATTTATTTTGACAAAGCGCTGGCCGTTGAACCGGATAAACCAGAGGCCTTATGGTTTAAAAGCCTCGGGTTGGTTCGGGATAAAAAACTGCATGAAGCGCGTGTTTTATTAGTCCGCCTACAAAGTGTTGCAAAAGATAATAAAAAAGCGCAAGAGG
>JANQQH010000145.1 GCA_028285025.1 Hyphomicrobiaceae bacterium
ACAAAGTGCGTGCCGAAATGGCAGACATTGGCATCACCGTGAAAGAGATTTCACTGAAAGATGTGATTTTGCCGGGTGAGATGCGTGACATTTTAAACCGTGTTGTGGCGGCTGAAAAAGAGGCGGAAGCCAACGTTATTCGTCGGCGCGAAGAAACAAACGCCACGCGCTCTTTGCTCAACACAGCAAAGGTTATGGCTGATAACCCGGTTATGTTGCGCTTGAAAGAGTTAGAAGCTTTAACAGAGATTTCTAACAAGGTTGAGCGCCTGACCGTTCACAACGGTACCGATGGCTTGATGAACGACATCATTTCATTGCGTGATAAATAAGGTTGGTTTTTTTGTGTCTGTTTTGTCTAACGGGCTATTCCGCCGCTAGGGCGGCAGGCCCTGCGACGGCGCGGGACGCCATCTTCGTGCTCTGAAGTAGAGCACTTCCCTCTTCGTGATGGGAAGTGTGAATGTATGTTTTTAATCTGTAACAAAACATGTTCTCGGCTCAGGCCCCATTAACCTTATGGGTTCTGGGCCAAATTAAAATTATGGTGTTTTTTTCAATAATTTTACCCCTTTGAAGCTTGATATGTTTTGCTTTTTTACCTGTTCTCGGCTTTAGTAGGGGCCGATTATTTGTTTAGACGAAAAAGACCCGTTTATGATCACTCCTATCATTCTTTGTGGTGGCTCTGGAACACGGCTTTGGCCGCTGTCTCGCAAAAGCTTTCCCAAACAATTTGTGCCGCTCATTAATGAAAAAAGCTTGTTTCACCTCACGTTGGAGCGGGTGGCGGGTTTGAACAATCATTTCATCACGCTGGCGGCTGAAGAGCATCGGTTTATGGTTACTGAGGCGATGCAAGCTGCCGGTGTTGATGGAACTTTGATCTTAGAACCAATGGGACGTAATACGGCGCCAGCGATGGCATTGGCGGCTTTGTATTCTGACATGCAAGATAAGGATGACTTGTTGCTGTTTTGCCCGGCAGATCATCATATTCCCGATCATAAAACGTTTGCCCAAACCATTGAACAAGGTGTTCGGGCCGCGCAAGACGGGGCGATTGTGACGTTTGGGATTGTGCCCAGCTTTCCCAGTACAGCTTACGGCTATATTCAGCAAGGGGCGAGCCGCGATGAGCACAGTTTTGATGTGGTGCGCTTTATTGAAAAGCCGGATGAAAAAACGGCGCGAGAGTTGTTGCTAAAGGGTGATGTGTTGTGGAATGCGGGTATCTTTTTGCTCAAAGCCAGTACATTACTTGAAGCGCTCAACCAGCATGCGCCTGAAATTTTATCGGCTTGCCAGCAAGCGATGGCTGCCAGAGAACATGAAGAAGCGCCAAGTGGACATGCGTTTATTCGACCTGAACCAAAAGCCTTTTCACAAGCACCTGCGATTAGCATTGATTATGCGGTGATGGAGCATCACGACAATCGGGCGGTGCTGCCCTTTGACGGGCAATGGAGTGACGTGGGCAGTTGGAATGTGATTGCTAATTTAACACCTGAAGATGACAATAATAACCGGATTGAGGGGCAAGGGCTTGCTCATGGCTGTGAGAACACGTTTATTCATGGGCCTCACAGGCCTGTTGTGGCGCTTGGCACCAAAGACCTTTTTATTATTGATACGCCAGATGCAGTGCTTGTTTGTGACCAGGGCCATGCAGAACAGGTCAGAGATGTGGTGGCGCAGCTTGAGAAGAAAGATTATTCCCAAGCGGTTACCCATCGCAAAGTGGCCCGGCCTTGGGGCTGGTATGACAGTGTGGATGTGGGTGATCGTTTTCAGGTGAAGCGGATTGGGGTTAAGCCTGGTGCCTCGCTTAGTTTGCAAAAGCATCATCACCGGGCCGAACATTGGGTGGTGGTAAAGGGCACGGCTGAAGTGACCAGAGGAGAGGATGTTTTTTTATTGTCTGAGAACCAGTCAACCTATATTCCTATCGGGCAAGTGCACCGGCTTAGCAATCCGGGCAAAGTGGAGCTTGAGATGATCGAGGTGCAATCTGGCCGCTATTTGGGCGAGGATGATATTGTGCGTTTAGATGATACGTATGGGCGGGTTCGTGACAAGTCATAGTTTACAGCCCCCTTTGATTTACGTTGCTGGCCATCGGGGGATGGTGGGCGCAGCTATTTTAAGGCACTTGCTTGACCAAGGGCATCCAGAGACACGTATTGTTACCAGGTCTTCATCTGAGTTGGAT
>JANQQH010000511.1 GCA_028285025.1 Hyphomicrobiaceae bacterium
GACCCTTCTGCGCAAAGAGATAAAAAGGTGCAATTTAACTTACAGCGTATCGTCATTGAAAGTGCGAATAAAAAAGATCAAAATGCAGCTGTACAACAATTTGTACAAGCCGATGCCATTCGCAAAAGGTTTAATGGCTGCTCGAACATGCAATCTCTCATTGCACCGCTTAAAAATGCAAAAGTGATAAGAGTGGGTAACACAACACTCGATAAGCTGCCCTCTCCTATGAACTTGATTTTAAGCGATATGAAAGTTGGGCAAATCACCCCGCCACGTGCAACCCAAGAAGGCTTAGAAATGTACGCTGTCTGCGGGCGCAAACAAGTTACAATTGATGATAAGGAAAGATCAAAAGTCATTTCCAAGCTAAGGCAAAATGCCTTTCAACTGCGTTCCCAGCGTTATTTAAAAGATCTTCGAGATGAAGCACATATAGAATATCGAGATTAATTAATCTCTGTCTCAACTTTGAGAATAAGAATGACGCAAAAAAAGCCTTTGGTTGTTTCAATGGGTGATCCTGCTGGGGTTGGTCCTGATATCATTTTAAGCGCTTGGGCCAACCGTAAAAATCATAATTTGCCTGCTTTTTACGTCATTGGAAACAAACACTGTTTGCAAACAAGAGCTGAGTTGATGGGCCTAAAGGTTCCTCTCAAAGTTATTCAAACCCCTGCAGACAGTGCCTCTTTATTTGAAACCGCTTTACCTGTTTATGAAAGTCAACCTCTTGCATGCGTCCAAGCGGGACAGTTAAATCCAGACCATGGCACTTTTATTGTTGATGCCATCAAGCAAGGCGTTCACGCCATATCAAACAATCAAGCTGCAGCGCTTGTAACCGCCCCCATTCATAAAGCCAACCTTTATCAAACAGGTTTTTCCTTTCCAGGACATACGGAGTATCTGGCACATTTAAGCGAGGAGCTTTTTGATCAAAAGGCGCGCCCTGTCATGATGCTGGCTTCAAATATCCTTAAAGTGGTGCCATTGACCATTCACGTGCCCTTAAAAGATGTCCCTGGCCTGTTAAACCAAGATCTCATCATAGAAACGGTGAAAATTGTTGCGCAAGATTTGCAATCTCGTTTTGGCATCAAACAACCACGTATTTTTTTAACCGGTTTAAACCCACATGCTGGTGAAGAAGGAACCATGGGGTCTGAAGAGATTGAAATCATCGCGCCTGCCATTGCCAAGCTAAAACAGCAAGGCCTTAATGTAAGCGGGCCTTTTTCAGCTGATACATGTTTTCATGCCAAAGCCAGAAAGCAATATGATGTCATGATTGCCATGTATCATGACCAAGCCTTAATTCCGATCAAAAGCTTAAGCTTTGATGAAGGTGTTAATGTCACCCTAGGGCTGCCGTTTATACGCACATCACCTGACCATGGCACAGCCCTTTCCATTGCCGGCACAGGCAAAGCAGACCCATTAAGTTTTGTCTGCGCTTTAAAAATGGCTGCTCAACAAGTTCAGCTGCTTAGCTAAGAGCCCTTGACATCGCCTATAATCTACACAAGATCAAAATCACACCTGAAAACCTTTTTTAAAGATAAAACTGATGATCAATGATGGCCTGCCTGCACTAAGAGACATAATCGATGAATTTGACTTGGCGGCAAAAAAGTCGCTAGGCCAGAACTTCTTACTCGATATGAACATCACACGTAAAATTGCACGACTTGCCAATGCCCGGCCAGGCCAAGCCTTTATCGAAATTGGACCAGGCCCGGGAGGGTTAACCCGAGCACTGCTAATAGAAGGCGTAGATAAATTAACGGTCATAGAGCGTGACAGGCGCATCCAACCTGTTTTAGAGCAAATTCAAAACCGTTACCCCCAAGCTTTATCCATAATGATGCAAGACGCCTTGACGATTGACTGGACCAGTTTTGACAGACCGTTCGAAATTGTCGCCAATCTCCCCTACAACATCGGCACCCAATTGCTGACGGATTGGCTAGAGATGGAGTGGCCATTGCCATTCTCGCGTTTGACATTAATGTTCCAAGAAGAAGTGGCAGAACGCATTGTCGCAAAGCCGCGAACAAAAGCCTATGGCCGCCTAAGTGTTTTAGCCAATTGGCGCTGTGAAACTGAAATTGTTTATCGCTTGCCCAAAGACGCATTCACCCCGCCCCCTAAGATCTCTTCCGCGGTGGTGTCCTTAACACCAAAGGAAAAACTAGAGTTCACCCCCTGCCCTGCTGCCTTTGCCCAAGTTACAGCGGCCGCTTTTGGCCAAAGACGAAAAATGTTACGCGCCAGCTTAAAACCTTTAGGAATTGATGTGATCGGTCTGCTTGATCAGCTCAACATAGACCCAACAGCCAGGGCTGAAACACTTGACTTTAAAGACTTCTGCCGAATTGCTTTGGCCGTGCAAGACAACGGCGCTGTTTAAGTTCGTTTTTTAATGATAACGAGCCTAAGCTACATTTCTTTAATCATCGTGCGCACAAAACTTGAAAGACCAATCCGTCGTTCGCGTTTCAAGCGCTCTGCAAACAAAATATTTTTCAATTCCTGATAGCTCACATCCAAATCGTCATTGATGATCACATAATCATACTCAGCCCAATGGCTAATTTGATTGGCAGCATCGCTCATCCGTTTTTTAACCACAGCATCATCATCCTGTCCGCGGCCTCTTAATCTCTCTTCAAGGGCAGCAACTGAAGGGGGCAAGATGAATACCCTTACCAAATCATGTCCAACCTGTTCGTGCAAAGCTTGGGTGCCTTGCCAGTCTATATCGAACATTATATCCCGGCCCTGTTTCAATTGCTCTTCAACATGGCGTTTGGGCGTGCCGTAAAAATTACCAAACACTTCGGCCCATTCAAGCAGGTCTCCAGCTTCTATCGCGGCCTCAAAACTCAGGTGATCGACAAAAAAATAATCTTGGCCTTCAATTTCACCTGGGCGCGCGGGGCGGGTGGTCATTGAAATCGACATGGAGATTTGATCATCCCCTTGCAATAGCCGTTTCGCCAAAGAGGTTTTGCCCGCCCCTGAAGGAGAGGAAATCACAAACATCAGGCCGCGCCGCTCAATGGTTTGTTGATTATGATCGGGATTATTCAATATTCTGTACCTGCTCGCGCAATTGATCAATAACGGTTTTTAACTCCAAGCCAACATAAGTCAATTCTTTTGAAGATGATTTTGAACAAAGTGTGTTAGCCTCTCGGTTAAATTCTTGGCACAAAAAGTCCAGCCGTCGACCAATAGGTTCTTTGCGCCCGAGCAAATCATTAGCTTGTTCCACATGCGCTTTTAGCCGGTCAAGCTCTTCAGAAATATCCGCCTTAACTGCAATGAACATAGCTTCTTGATGAAGGCGGTTTTCATCCAAGTCATTTGATTGTTCTAACAAGGTGGCGATATTGTCTTTTATTTTGTCTTTAATCACCTGAGTTTGATTGCTGGCCAGCTCAATCGCTTGATTGGTTAAATCGTTAATCTTGTCCAATCTTTCTTGGCAGTTGATGCCAATTTTAGCCCCCTCTTCTGCACGCGCCCCCATAAAGTCATTTAAAGCATCATCGATGCTTTTAAGAATTTCAGCTTGCAAAGCTTTTGTTTCCGCCTCATCTTCTTGCAGGTCTTTCTCTTGCAAAACATTGCGCATATTCAACAAGGCATCAAGGCTCGGCATAGGCAAATCAGAGATCTGAGCGGCTGTTTTTGCCGCCGTGAGAATATAGTTAAACGCCTCTTGATTGAGTTCTAATAGGCCTCTGTTTTCTTGTGTTTTCAAGGACAGGTTTAACGAAACATTGCCGCGGTTTATTTTAGAACTGAGCTGTTTCCGAATGGGTTGGTCAATAACCTCTAGCGAAGATGGCATGCGCAATCGAATATCAAGCCCTTTACCATTAACCGAGCGAAGCTCAATGGACCAGCTGGTCTCTCGATCAAGCCCATCGTGATAAAGACCACTCGTTCTGGCAAACCCCGTCATGCTATGAACCGCCATACAGTTCCCCCCTATACAAAATTAAGAAAAGAGTTTTGCATGTTTAAAAGCATGCCTCAAGCCAGATTGTTAATCATGAGGGGGGAAACATAACCGATAAATGGTACGGTTATTTTTTTAAAGGAAGGGGAACTTTAGCAAATTCTTGTTGTACTTGTTCAGTGGGTTGTAAAATTTCTTTTTTCTCCGCAATTTGCTTTGCCGGATCAGCCTTTACCGATAAAGCAACACCGCCCTGATCAGCAACTTTTAGATTGTCAAAAATATCATTATTACTCTGCTTGTCGCCATCATCTGTATTGCTGTCTTTGTTGATGGGATTATCTTGCGGGGGCAAAGCTTCTTGTTTTTCTTTTTCCTGGGCCGCTTTAACCGCGTCTTGTTTGCGTTGACGTTCAATTTTGCGCCATTTGCGCACATTGTTTTCATGCTCTCTTAGCGTTTTAGAAAACACGTGGCCCCCTGTGCCATCAGCAACAAAGTAAAGGTCTTTTGTTGGCTTAGGATTGAGCACAGCTTCAATAGCCGCCCGGCCCGGATTCGCAATAGGTGTGGGTGGCAAACCATCAATTTGATAGGTGTTATAAGGGGTTGGTTGCTTTATCTCTGAGCGCCGAATACCCCGACCCAGCTTACCAACGCCGCCCACCAAGCCATAAATAATGGTTGGATCAGATTGAAGCCGCATACCTTTTCGCAAACGATTAACAAACACACCAGCAATATGCGCACGCTCGCCCGCAACACCGGTTTCTTTCTCAACGATAGAGGCCAGAATGAGCGCATCTTGTTTGGTTTTTATTGGCAGATCAGGACTGCGCTGATCCCACAAACTATCAATAAATCGATTTTGCGCAGACTGCATGCGTTGGATCAAATCCTGTCGATCAGTGCCACGAACAAATCGATAAGTATCAGGCAAAATACTCCCCTCTGCAGGGATTTCAAGCACTTCACCAGTTAATGTTGGGTGAGCATTGAGCCGCTCTACCAATTGCTGGCTGGTCAACCCTTCCGGAAAGGGCAAACTATGCATAATGGATTTACCTTCAAGCAGATGATCCAAAACTTGGCGCATCGAGGCTTGTTTTGGAATTTCATATTCCCCAGCTTTAAGCTTGTTTTGCACGCCAAAATACATAACTGCAGCTTTAAACAGTCGTTTGTCCAAAATCATATTGCGCCGTTCTAAACGATCAGCAATAGCACTGACCCCTTCACCCTTAGGGATCACAATAATATCAGAATGCTTCAAAGGCCCCCTAGCATCATAAATATATTTTGCAAAACCAATGGCCACACTAATGCCGATCAGCAACAACACAAGCGTGGTCAGCGTGCCACTCATAAACACGAGCGTATGGTGATATTCTCTTTTTTTACGTTGAATCATGGGAGGTTCTGCAGCGCGCATAGGTTCCAAAGTTTCTGAGGGGCTGCGCGGCATGGTGTTATATCCGCGCCGACCCCGGTTTTGTTGTCCATGCCTGCCTGAAGCGGCAGGCGATTTATTCCATTCAAAACCACTGTTTCGTGACATGGCACACTCTTAAACTCTATTCAACAGCGACTCTTGTCGAGCGTTTGTTTGAAAAATGATCAAGCTTTTGATTTGAAGTTTAAAACTTAAAAAGAATTGAGCAACTCGATAAAGAATTCAATAAATAACTGCTTATCCCTTTAATTTAATAAGCGCCCATTTGCGCTGACAACCCTCTATCAAAGAGACCTAAAATTAAGACGATTTTTCGACAATAGACAGTTTTTCTAAACTTTTCTTGTAAACAAACCGCTAGTTAACTCAATCAAAGGCGTATGCTGAAAAATTAAACACTTTTAAAAATCAATGAGGCATTGGTGCCGCCAAAGCCAAAAGAATTACTCAAGGCAATATTCATCTCTTTTTCAACAGCCTTATGCGGGCAAAGATTGATATTTGTTTCAACCGATGGATTGTCCAAATTCAATGTTGGCGGGGCAATATTATCGCGCAAAGCCAAAACCGAAAAAATGCTTTCTACCGCGCCAGCTGCGCCAAGCAAGTGCCCAATAGCAGATTTAGTTGAAGACATAACAAGCCCGTCACTGGCCGCCCCAAACAACCGTTCAACAGCCCCCAATTCAATTTCATCGCCCATAGGGGTCGAAGTGCCATGAGCATTGACATAATCAATCTCATCAGGGGCAATACCTGCGCGCTTTAAAGCCGCTTGCATGCATCGAAAAGCACCAGAGCCATCCTCTGATGGTGCCGTAATGTGAAAAGCATCACCTGACAGCCCATACCCAATCACTTCCGCGTAAATCTTAGCCCCGCGTTTGACCGCATGTTCATATTCTTCCAGCACAACAATGCCAGCACCCTCACCCATAACAAAACCATCCCTGTCCACATCATAGGGGCGTGAGGCTTTTTCAGGGGCATCATTAAAGTGAGTGGAAAGCGCTTTGCAAGACGCAAACCCAGCCATGGCAATACGGCATAGAGGTGATTCCGTGCCGCCCGCCACCATCATATCAGCGTCATCGAGCGCGATCATACGCGCCGCATCACCAATAGCGTGAGAACCAGTGGAACAAGCTGTGACAACAGAACTGTTTGGCCCTTTTAAATTATGACGTATAGAAATATGGCCAGAGGCTAAATTAATCAAGCGACCCGGAATAAAAAATGGGCTCACCCGGCGCGGTCCCTTAGCATCAAGCAACAAAGAGGTTTGCTCAATCCCTTGCAAGCCACCAATGCCAGAGCCAACCAAAACACCTGCCCGGAAACTATCTTCTTCACTCCCAGCTTCCCAGCCCGAATCTTTCATCGCCTCATCGGCTGCGCCCACAGCATAAGAGATGAAATCATCAACCTTGCGCTGTTCCTTTGGTGGCCAAAACAGGTCGGCATTATAAGTACCATTTTCCCCGTCTCCACGCGGAATAGCACAGTAAATTTGACACGAGAGATCGCTGGCTTCAAATTGATCAATTTTAGTGGCCGCATTATCGCCCTTGATCAGGCGCTGCCAACAATGGTCAACCCCAACTCCCAAGGGTGAAACAATCCCAAGCCCTGTTATCACAACACGACGCATCTTAACTCCCAGACAGCTTATTGCGAAAATTGTTGTTAAAAGGCTTTAAAGTTTTTTACTCTGAAATATGATAGCAAAAAACTGTTGATCAAAATCCAATCTAATGAACAAGATTAGGGCAAAGCCTTTGTAACGAAAATTTTTGTAACTTTAACTTTGTTAAATGGTTTTGATCCCTTTTATTAAAAAAAGAACCCAATCTGCTATTAAAAAAAGAACCCAATCTGCAAACCATTAAATATGACAAAGGCTCTATGAGGGTCTCATAGGGCCTTTATCTATTCAAGATCCAATGCTAGGCAGAAGCTTGTTCTAGAAACTTAACAGCATCACCAACCGTTTGAATGGTCTCTGCTGCATCATCTGGAATTTCGCATCCAAACTCTTCTTCAAATGCCATAACAAGCTCAACTGTATCCAAGCTATCAGCACCAAGATCATCAATAAAGCTCGCATTTTCGACAACTTTGTCGTCTTCTACACCAAGATGCTCAATAACGATTTTTTTGACGCGTCCTGCAATGTCACTCATTTTTCTGCCTCGCGATTATATAAAGGTCTTTTCATTTAAAAAGCCTTCGGATGATGAAT
>JANQQH010000512.1 GCA_028285025.1 Hyphomicrobiaceae bacterium
GCTATTTTAAAAGACCCAGCGCTGGTTTTAAAACAAGAGTTGCTCTCCATTCCCATTTATGGCTGGTTTTGCAAAAAATTTGAAATGATTCCCATTCCGCGCGAGCGGGCCTCGGTTGCGTTGAAAAGTATGGTTGAACAGGCTCACATTCGCAAACATCAAAACCGGGAAATTATTATTTTTCCTGAAGGCACACGTAAGGCCCTGGGGGCCGAACCAGACTATAAGCCTGGGGTGATCAAATTGTATGAAAACTTAAATATTCCATGCGTGCCAGTTGCGCTTAACTCAGGCGTTTTTTGGCCCAGAGATAGCCAGAAGCGCTATAAAGGCACTATTATTGTACAATTCTTGCCTCCCATCCCACCTGGTCTGGACCGAAAAACGTTTAAACATAGCTTGCAAACCTCTATTGAGAGCGCAACTGCTGCTCTTTGCTACGAAGGTGAGATTGAGCGGGCTAAAAATAAATAATAAAACTTGGGCAAAAAGACTTGTTGCTTACTTCCTCTTAACATTTTAGCCGTAACAATGGCCATTGCTGAAACTGCCACAACAATGTCACGAACCTGCCCCTTTATTGGCAAATCAATTGCTTATAAAAAGATGAGGCAAGTGGCGGGGTGGTATCAGAATGAATAATCATTTCAAACTCGTTCAAAGTAATTATAGTTCCATGCGTAAACCACTTGTTAGTCCTTTCATAGAACAGATCAACCATAACGAACCGCTTAATGTTAGCAATGATGTTGAGCTGGAGAATGCGTTCCATTATTGGCAAGGCGTTTCTGGTAAGCGCTACATTCATTCTGTTTATTCTCTTTTTAATTGCCCTGAAGTGCCAAAAGTCAATTACGTTTTGGTTCGGCGTGAGGAAAATGGAGTTTGCACAGCTTTGGCGGTTGGTGAAACCAAAGAAAGCGCCTGCTCGTTAAATTTAGCCTTTTTGCGCCATAATGCGGCTAAGCTGCATGCCAATGAAATCCACATACATGTTATGCCGCAAACCAAATATGAACGTGATATGGTCCGGTTGGATTTATTGGGTTGCCGATCGATCAATGGGCAAAAACCGAAACATTAAAATCAAGCAAATCGATTATATTTTAAGTTTCCATTTTCACAAAGTCTGTGGCTACTTTTGGTAAGCACTAATATACGGTTTAGGTGTTGATCTTTGATATTTTGATCCGCCAGATGATGAACAGCAGTGGCCAAATAACATAAATTGTATCCTGAGCGCCCCTCGGCCCGTTTAATGATTTCTGCCTGCTTGCCAATTGGAATGTTAGCAGCATATTGCGGGTGATTGCGATCTGCTATGAATGTCAAAGCACGTACAAACCAGCCTGCCCCTTCTATGCAATCAACCCGGCGGAACACTTCTGTATATACACGTGTGACTTGTTCACGTTGGCGTAAATAGACTATCGTTTCTTCAACATGGGAGGGGGGTACGTAATACAGTTTTCCATCGCAAACTCCACCACTTTTTAGGCCGAGCACCAAGCCTGGTCTTTGGTAGGTGCCGCGGTGATAGACTGACCAGACACAAAAAGAGCGATGTAAGCCTGCGCATCGCGCTACCTTTTGATCTTCAAAATAAAAGCCAGGGTTCCACATTAATGAGCCATAGCCAAAAACCCAGATGCCTTGACGCTTTAGTGTTGTTGGTATGTCTAACTCGTCATTTACAGTCTTGACTGATCGTTGCATTAAATCCATACCATTTTTGTTGGCCTTAAGTAGCGATAACATTGCAAATTAGAAATAGTGATGATGTTAAATAAACCTAATTAGGCCGTAAACTGATAAGTTTAACTGTCGATGGTAGAAATTATCCTTTCGTCCTGCCAAAGTCAGCTTCTTGTGTTTCCTGTCCTGCCTCAACGATAGACCGTCTTATTGCTCTTGTCCGCGAAAACAGGTCTTGCAGGGCTTGTCCATCATCGCGTCGAATGTGGCGTTGTAACTGGGTTAAATCTTCTGTGAAGCGCCCTAGCATTTCTAAGACGGCTTCTTTGTTGTTCATAAATACATCGCGCCACATCACTGGGTCGGACGCAGCAATGCGGGTAAAATCGCGAAATCCGCCAGCTGAAAATTTAATCACTTCGCTTTTTGTCACATCTTCTAGGTCAGCGGCGGTGCCAACAATATTATAAGCAATAAGGTGTGGAATGTGACTGGTGATGGCTAAAACAATATCGTGGTGAGCTGCACTCATACACTCAACTTGACTGCCAAGCTGCTGCCACAACAGCTTCAATGAGTTTATGGCTTGCTGATCGCCCCCCTCAACAGGGGTTAAAATACACCAACGATCTTCAAACAAATGACCAAAGCCCGATGAAGGCCCAGAAAATTCTGTCCCAGCAACAGGATGACCAGGGACAAAATGTGTGTTTTCTGGCATTAGAGGCGAAACAGCCTCAATAATGCTTTGCTTGACAGAGCCAACATCACTAAGGATCGCACCGGGCTTAATTAGTGGACAAACTTGGGCCGCTAAGTTTGCCATTGCGCCGACAGGTACGGCAAGAATAACCAAATCTGCTTTGGAAACAGTTGGCGCGAGCTCATCAACAATCTGCGCGCCAATGTCGATATCGCGCGCTTCTTGGCGCACTTTAGCGCTGCCATCGTAGCCAAATAGGTGAACGGCTAATCCGCGTTGTTTGATGCCGCGCGTTAGAGAAGACCCGATTAGACCCAAACCAATCACAACGATGTTTTCAAACAGAGCCTCTTGTTTGTCGCTCATTTGCCCACTGCTCCTTCTTGAAACCGGGTTAAGGCTTGGACGACCGCTTCATTCTCAATTTGTGTGCCAATGGTAATGCGCAGCGCCTGGGGCAAGCCATAGGCCTCCATGCGCCGCACAACAATGCCTTCTTTCAATAAGAATTCATCCGCTGCTGGGGCTGAGCGTGGGCCGTCTGGATCGAAATGCACCAAAATAAAATTGCCCACACTGGGGGTTACCTGCAAACCAATTGAAGAGAGTTGCTGGCTCACCCACTCAAGCCAGGTTTGATTATGAGCCACTGCTGTTTGCGTAAAGTCATGATCTTGGATCGCGGCGGCGCCCGCTTCAATGGCAGCGGCTGAGACATTAAAAGGCCCTCTGATCCGGTTTAGAACATCTATCACTTGGGCAGAGGCAAAGGCCCAACCAATGCGCAAGCTTGCCAGTCCATAAATTTTAGAAAAGGTCCTGGTCATAATTGTATTATTAGTTGTGGCCACTAACTCGAGCCCCGCTTCATAATCATGAGCAGTTACATATTCGGCATAGGCCCCATCGAGCACCAAACCAACATGATCTGGCAATTGCCGGCGTAACCGGCGCACTTCATCTGCTGGCAAATAGGTCCCGGTTGGGTTGTTGGGGTTGGCAATAAATACCAGCTTGGTTTTATCGTTTACCTTTCTTAGGATTTCATCGACATTGGCGGTTAACTCAACTTCAGGGGCCACAACCGGTTTTGCGCCAGCTGCCAAAATCGCAATCTTGTAAACCAAAAAACCGTGCTCAGTATAAATCGCCTCATCGCCGTCTTTTAAATAGCTTTGCGCGATTAAATTTAAAATCTCATCGGAACCAGCGCCGCAAATAAGATGATCCGGGTTTAGTCCATAAACTTGCGCAATAGCTGCGCGCAAATGAGTTGCGCCCCCATCAGGATAGCGAAACAATTGATTTTCTGTTTGCTCAAAAGCTTTGATCGCTTTTGGGCTGGGCCCCAACGGCGTCTCATTAGAAGAAAGCTTAATCACATTCTCAACGCCTTTGGCCGTTGATTTTCCCGGCACATAGGGGGAAATCTCAAGAATTGTGGCCCGCGGCAAAAATGAAGAACTCATAGAAATCGTCCTAAAAATAAATTTATCTGCCTCGTTATAGTGATTTTTATCGATATCGCACTATATTTTTACAACAAATCAAACAAAAGGGGTGATCTTAATCAATGATTTACTGACCTTTACCCTGCCCTTGACAAGCCAATTCAAAACCCACAAATATGACCAACCAAATAACATCTGCGCCATATGGAGCCTGAACGCGATAATGGATCATAAACAGCCAACCTCTTCAGAAGTCCCGCCTTCTCAAACGGTTACTTTTGGCGATACAGGTGCGGGCGCAAATGGCCAAACCGTTTCTCATGACGGGTTGAAATTGGAATGCGGCGAGATTTTGAAGCCCTTCACCATCGCTTATGAGACATATGGCCAGCTCAATGCTAACAAGTCCAATGCCATTTTGATCTGCCATGCTTTAACCGGCGATCAGTATGCTGCCAGCACCCATCCTGTCACGGGCAAGCCTGGCTGGTGGGAGATTATGATCGGCCCTGGCAAGCCCATTGATACTGACAAATATTTTATCCTCTGTTGCAACGTCATTGGCGGCTGTATGGGGTCCACTGGCCCGGCTTCAATAAACCGTGAAACGGGGCAAGCATATGGTCTGGACTTTCCTGTCATTACCATTGGCGACATGGTCAAGGCACAACTTTATTTAATCGACCATTTGGGCATTGAAACTTTGTTTAGCGTTATCGGTGGGTCGATGGGGGGTATGCAAGTTTTGGAGTGGGCCTCGCGCTACAGCGATCGCGTTTTTTCTGCTATACCGATTGCCACAGCGGCGCGTCATTCGAGCCAAAATATTGCTTTTCACGAAGTTGGCCGTCAAGCGGTTATGGCTGACCCTGACTGGCTGGGTGGGCGCTATTATGAGCAAGACAAAAATCCAAGGAAGGGGTTGGCCGTGGCGCGTATGGCTGCCCACATCACTTATTTATCCGATGAGGCGTTGCACCAAAAATTTGGTCGCAACTTGCAAGAGCGTGAACATATCAGCTTTGGTTTTGATGCCGATTTTCAAGTGGAAAGCTATTTGCGCCATCAAGGTTTTCGCTTCGTTGACCGGTTTGATGCTAATTCATATCTCTACATCACCCGGGCGATGGATTATTTTGATTTATTTAGCGAAAATAACGGCCTGCTGGCGAAAGCTTTTGTGGATACCAAAACGCGCTTTTGCGTGGTGTCTTTTACCAGTGATTGGTTATTCCCTACCCGAGAGAGCCGGCAGATTGTCCATGCGCTTACGGCAAATGCGGCTAACGTTTCTTTTGTTGAGATTGAGACGGCGCGTGGCCATGATGCCTTTTTGCTGGATGAACCGGAGTTTTTTGAAGCCATCAATGGGTTT
>JANQQH010000515.1 GCA_028285025.1 Hyphomicrobiaceae bacterium
CCCACCCGCATCACCACGCTGTCATATGATGCAGTGAGCCTGGCCTCTACATTTGCTAAATACCCCCCAGGACAACGCTTTACCCCGGCTAATTTAACCCAATCGGGCGGCTTTGCCGGTGTTGATGGATTGTTCCGGCTAAAACCTAATGGTCTGTCAGAGCGCCGTTTTGCCATTCTAGAGGTTCAAAACTTCAGCAATAAAGTGATTCGCCCTTCACCGGCCCGCTTTGGAGGTCAGCATTTTTAAAGGCTGGAGCCTGTTGCACAAAAAAAGTCTGTACAAATCAGGCAAAATAACAAAACCTCACTCTAAAGATCTGTATAAAAAATCTAAAAATCAGTGTGACTTAGCTTTGCAAACCAACATGCAATGGGTAAATTGCTTTGCAAAACCACTTAACAATTTTTGGCAAGGAGATGGCTTGTGTCAACACGCACGGAAACAGATAGCTTTGGCCCCCTAGAAGTCCCCAGCGATAAATATTGGGGGGCTCAAACCCAACGCTCCTTAGGTAATTTTAAAATCGGCATTGAAACCATACCGCCAGCCCTTATTCGTGCCCTCGGCATCGTTAAAAAAGCCGCTGCACTGACCAATAGAGATCTCGATAATTTGGAAAAAAACCTAGCTGATGCCATCTCTCAATCCGCTGATGATGTGATTGAAGGCAAGCTCAATGATCACTTCCCGCTTGTTGTGTGGCAAACAGGCTCTGGCACCCAAAGCAACATGAACGCCAATGAAGTGATTGCCAACCGGGCCATAGAAATATTAGGCGGCACCATTGGCTCAAAAGACCCGGTTCACCCCAACGATCACGTTAACCGGGCGCAAAGCTCAAACGACACCTTCCCCACAGCCATGCACATCGCAGCTGTTGAGCAAATCCAACATCAACTCATCCCAGCACTAGAACATTTACACAAAGCCTTAGATGACAAGGCCAACACATGGCATGATATTATCAAAATTGGCCGCACCCATTGCCAAGACGCAACACCCCTCACACTAGGACAAGAATTCTCTGGCTATACAACCCAAATCGCCAACGGCATAGACAGGGTCAAAACTGCACTACCGCGCCTAAAGGCGCTTGCTCAAGGCGGCACTGCTGTCGGCACGGGGCTAAATACAAAGCCTGAATTTGCTCAAACCTTTGCTGACCATGTAAGCACCATTACCGGGCTGGATTTCATCACAGCTCCTAACAAATTTGAAGCTTTAGCCGCCCACGATGCCTTTGTTGAAATGTCTGGCGCGCTCAACACAATCGCAGTGAGCCTGAACAAAATCGCCAACGACATCCGCTTACTTGGCTCTGGCCCGCGCTCAGGTTTGGGAGAATTATCACTGCCTGCCAATGAGCCAGGCTCTTCCATCATGCCTGGTAAAGTCAACCCAACCCAATGCGAAGCCATAACCATGGTTGCCGCCCAAATCATGGGCAATCACACCACGATCACCGTTGCCGGAGCGCAAGGCCATTTTGAATTAAATGTCTTCAAACCAGTGTTGGCTTATAATCTTTTGCAATCCATCACGCTTATCAGCCAGGCAAGTGTGTCCTTTACAGACAATTGTGTTGTTGGCATTGAACCCAATCAAGATCAGATCAACGCTTTAATGGAACGCTCCCTTATGCTGGTGACAGCACTGGCCCCTACAATTGGCTATGACAAAGCCACAGAAATAGCCAAAACCGCTCATAAAAATGGCACCACGTTAAAACAAGAGGCGTTAAATTTAGGCTATGTCACAGAGCAAGAATTTGACGCGGTCGTGCGCCCCCAAGATATGATTGGCCCCAAAGCATAGAGTAATTTTATAAAAATTTATGGCAGACATTCCTAAAAAAAGGTCCCTGACCTTAAAAGGGCATCGGACCTCTATTTCGCTTGAAGACGCATTTTGGCAAGCCTTGCGCTCCATTTCCACCAAGCAGTCCAAATCCGTCTCGCAAGTAGTGGAACAAATTGACCAAGACCGCGGCGAAGCCGGCCTTTCAAGCGCCATTCGCTTATATATTTTAGACTTTTACCAAAAGCATTTTGAGGAAAAGAAAAATTTGTAAGTACCTAATTTTCTAATCTATTAGACACACCCCGAAATTTCCCCTTAGTTTTCATGGTGAGATTTTTGCATTTTAACCCCTCATGTCAAGGGCGTGCAACGCTTCGTATATCCTTGACATGAGGGGTTAAAATGCGAAAGTCTTATCATGAAAACTAAGGGGAGCCACCAGCCTCAAAAACTTTACGGCACCAAATCAGGCAATTCCGACCAATCCAGGTCATTCGAAAAACTGTCCTCAAGCTTCTTCTTTTCCGCCTTTAACTTGGCCTTTTCCGCCTCAATCCGCTTAAGCTCCTCTTGCGCCTTACGCCGCTCTTCAGCCAAGCGCAACGCCTCGCGCTCAATGCGCGCTTTTTCCAAAGCTTGCAATTCTTTTTCTTTATATTTCAAATCCAGATGACGCTCAAAATCACTCATATCCAGCTCAGCCACAATTTGCTCCTCAGAGGCTAATTTGCCGCGCATACGGCGCACAACCGGAGGCACATTGGCCAAAGCCCCGCGCCCCTTTGCTTGAATGGTCCAATCCCCCGACCAACTCAAATCATCCAGTACCAAAGCCGCCTCAACCCCAATAACACCAGGGCGCACCCCTAAATCAGGTTGTTTTAATTTGATGGTGCCATCAATCAGCTGCAACCCTAAATCAAAAGAGCCTAAAGAGAGCGCCTCAGCCTGGTCTATCTCATTTGTCAAAGCCTGTTTTAAATTTATCCGGTCTGCTTGTCCGCCATTTAAATAATTAACCGCCAAACGCCCAACTTGTTTCGGGCTTAATTGGCGCAGCGTACCATCTTTAATTTGGATAGAGCCTTCGCCAACCAAATTAGAAACCAAAGCATGCACACTATTCCCAGCCCCACTCATAGACAAATTCATTGAAAATTGCCCAACACCCAAATTCACTTCATCACGCGCCCCAATTGCCTCTAATTGGGCATCTTTTAAATTGGCCACCCCATTAAAACTATACGCCTCACCCACCGGTCGCAGCACGCCGCTGGCCGAAAACTCACCACCTAAGCTTTTTCCAGTTAGTTTCTCTAGTTCAATACGGTCCCCTTGCACACGCCAAACCACCAACGCATCACGAAGGCTTAATTGTTCCGTTAAACGCAACTCAGCAACCCGAATTGAAAAGGAGCTGTTTGTTGACGCTTCAGCATCACTAGACTTTAAATTGCCCTTTGCTTGATGAAAAAACGGTTTTAAGGACCAAACTTCATTATCTTGTGCGCTCTCTTGCCCAGTTGTTTGCAAAGGGGTTAGCAGGGTTTGAAAGTCTAGTCGGGTCGTGGCTAAAGCAAGCTGGTTGGTCTTAACTCCTTCTTGTAAACCCATTAAGCCAGCCCCTTTTATCTGGGTTGCCCCAATCGCCATTCTCAAATCAGAAAGCGCATACCCATCATCAGTTTGAGAAAAGGTCATCTTAGCCTTAAAGGGCTCTTTTTGCTGCCCGCCAAGGGCAAGCCGATGAAGCCCAAGCAAGGCAAGTACATCCCCACTCTCTCGCCCAGACAAGCTTAAAACCCCATCAGAGGCAAACTGGCTTGATCCCAAGCCAACAACCCCATCATAATTGACCAACAGCCCTTTTTGCTCAAAGTTAAACTGCCCCTTAAACCCTGTTTGCAACGACCCTTTGGCAGAAAAACTCAGTGTTCCCTTATCCTGTTTGCCGTGTTCTTGGGCACCATTCTTCACGCCGCTACGCCCCAATTGAAAGGGAAGTAAATTTGCAATTAAAGCGGTGCCATCATCATTCTCCATACCGCCAAAAATCGTCACTGGCAAAGCCTCATCTTGGCTATCTGGCACCAAAACAGAAAAGGCTGTATCACTGCCAGCCAAAACCCCATCAAAACGATATTGCATCGCCCCTTCAACGGCCCGTTTTTGAACCGCCATGCGAAATGGCAAGACCCGCTCAATCAATTGCTCATTAACGGCCCGTTCTTTGCCCACTTGAAAACCACTCAACCCGATAAGTTCGCGCACAGCCTCTTTGCTGTCCCCTTGAACAACAAAACGCTCATTGTTTTTTGCCCCCGTTTCAGTTTCAAAAGCAAAATGCAACCCTTGAGCGCTCACCATAGACAAAGACACCAACCCAGCCCCTTGTGCATTGGCACGCCAAACCAGAGAAACATCTTTTTGCACAGCATCAGAAAACACCAATCTGTCGATCAAAAACTCAACCTCAGACACATCTTTTTTGGATTGAGACATATCTCCCGCCAAAGAAAGGGCCCCCTTTAACGCCTTATGATAGTCTTGAATTGAAACCGCTTCCCCAAGCAAATCTTCCAACACCACTTCATGAGCGTTTAAGCTCAATCGATTACGGCTTTTGTTTTCTAA
>JANQQH010000534.1 GCA_028285025.1 Hyphomicrobiaceae bacterium
AAACCATTCATCCAAGAGGCCTGCGCAACCCACTCCACCCAGACATCAGCCAAGAACTGATTAAACAGTTGGTGCACACCTTTTATGATAAAGTGCGCCGCGATGAAGACCTCGGCCCCATTTTTAACGACGCGATAAAAGATAATTGGCCTGCCCATCTAGAACGCATGTGTACATTTTGGGACTCTGTGGCCCTAAAAACCGGAACCTATAAAGGCAAACCGGTGCCAAAACATGTGGCCTTGAAAGCCTTAACCCCCCAGCATTTTAAAATCTGGTTACGCTTATTTCGGTTAACAGCCATAGAGGTTTGCGGCCAAGACATTGGCTTGCATTTTATCGACCTCGCTGAGCGGATCGCTGAAAGTTTGCAGTTAGCATGTTTCTTTAACGGCCAGATCGCACCTTTAAATACATTTCATAACGGCGAACTCATCACCACCATTTCTTAAAAGCAAAAACTTTAAAGATTGATTATACCTGTCTTATGTCTTGCCCAGGCATGTCTGGCTTGGCACCCTACAAGCTTTCCAAATGAAAAATAATGAGTCCAATCCCTATTGACATATAAAGAAATCTTTATATGTTACCTTCAAGCATGCAATCAAATAGGACCAAAAAGGACGGTCAATGTCATCAACACTCACCAAAGACGCGCTCTTAAACGCGCTAAAAGCCGCCAGTGATGATACCCGCTTGCGGCTATTGGTGTTGCTGTCCCAAACTGAAAAGAATGTAAAAGATCTCACTGAAATTTTAGGTCAAAGCCAACCACGCTTAAGCCGACATTTAAAACTGCTAACCAACGCAAATTTAATTGAACGCTTCCAGGAAGGCTCTTGGGTCTATTATCGCCTCGCACGAGGCGGCCCCAATGCAACCCTTATTCAAGAAATAATAAAAACCGCAAACTTAACTGACGCTCCCTTTGCTAATGATCAAAAAGCGGCAGAAAAATTAATAGCCAAACGCGCACAAGAAGCCCAAACTTATTTTCAAACTCATGCCAAAGATTGGGACCAAATCCGAAAGCTATACGTTAAAGAAGAAAAAGTCGAACAAGCCATGCAAAGCTTACTGGGCAAAGGCCCCATAGACATGCTGCTCGACCTTGGCACTGGCACAGGCCGCATATTAGAACTGTTTGCCTCCCAATTTAAAACCGGCATTGGCATTGACATCAATAATGAAATGTTGCGCCATGCCCGCGCCAGGCTAGGACGGTTAAATATAAACAGCTGTGAACTGCGCCAAGGCGACATCACCAACCTGAAATTAAAAAACGCCTGTGCTGAAACCATAATCATGCATCAAATTTTGCATTTCTTTGCTGAACCAAGAGACGTTTGCAAAGAAGCCGCCCGGCTATTAAAGCCAGGCGGCAAACTCATGATTGTTGATTTTTCCGCTCATAACAATGAGCAACTAAGAACCAATTTTGCCCATCAAAGGTTAGGATTTTCAGAAAACCAAATCTGGAATTTTTTGAAAGCTGTTGGTCTCAAAACACTAAAATTCCAACAACTTTCAAACACCCAACCGACAAAACAAACAACAACAAATAAAAACGCACTCAACGTGTCTTTATGGTTGGCGAGCAAATAAAGGATAAAGCCATATGACCTTTGGCAAACGAAAATACCTTGATGTAAATGCAGAACAGCTCAATATATCATTTGAGTTCTTCCCGCCAAAAACATCAAAAATGGAAACAACCCTATGGGACAGCATCCGCAGATTAGAACCCCTGGCGCCTAAATTTGTATCGGTTACCTACGGTGCTGGCGGCTCCACCCGCGAGCGCACCCACGCCACAGTTGAGCGCATTGTCAATGAAACAAAACTACAGCCGGCCGCTCACCTCACCTGTGTAAGTGCAACCAAAGAAGATGTAGATCAGGTGATCCACTCTTATAAAGATGCCGGTGTTAAACACATTGTGGCCTTAAGAGGCGACCCGCCTGAAGGGGTTGGCGCTGCATTTCGCCCCTTTAACAATGGCTATGAGGGCAGCGTTGATCTGATCAAAGGCATAAAGGCCATCTCAGACGACTTTGAAATTTCAGTCTCCGCCTATCCAGAAAAACACCCAGACAGCTCTGGCTTTGACACAGACATCGACTTGCTAAAAGCAAAAATTGATGCCGGCGCGACAAGAGCCATCACTCAATTCTTTTTTGAGAACGATCATTTTTATGCGTTTTTAGATAAAGTGCATGCCGCTGGCATTGACATCCCGATAACCCCAGGCATCATCCCAATTTTAAATTTTAAATCGATGACCAAATTTGCCAAAGCAAGCGGGGCCACCATCCCTAACTGGCTAAACCACCGTTATGAAAGCCTTGAAAATGACCCAAAAACCACCCAGCTTGTGTCTACAGCTCTGGCTGTTGAACAAGTTATGGACCTGGTTGAAAATGACATTACCGATTTCCATTTCTACACCTTAAACAGAGCTGATCTGGTCTATGCCATTTGCCACCTGTTAGGGCTACGGCCAAAACAGTAAATTAAAGTATACAAAATTATGTCCGAAATAACGCAAGAAAAAGCCATCGGTTATAACGGGGAAGAGACCTTTAGTGACCCGTCCCTACCCAACTTAGATGAGGCCTATTGGCAAGACATTGATCACGCCGCATTAAACCTGCAACCAGCTCAAACGCGGCCCAAATTCCTCATTTTATACGGCTCCCTGCGCCCCTGGGCCTATAGCCGCATGCTTGGCAATGAAATCGCGCGTTTACTTATAAGGTTTGGTGCTGAGGTTAAATTTTATGATCCCAGAGACCTACCCATGCCAGAAGCTGGTTTTCAACCCGATGGTGAAGCAGACAAACACCCAAAAATAAAAGAACTCATCGATCTTGCTATTTGGGCTGATGGCCATGTCTGGCTATCGCCTGAGCGTCACGGCAACATGACAGCGGTTTTAAAAAACCAAATAGACCACATCCCGCTGTCCATAGGTTCCATCCGCCCAACCCAAGGACGCACCCTGGCTTTGTTACAAGTCTCTGGCGGTTCACAAAGTTTTAACAGCCTCAATAACATGCGCATTCTAGGCCGCTGGATGCGCATGTTCGTCATCCCTAATCAATCCTCAGTGCCCAGCGCCTACCTAGAATTTGATGACAATGGCCGCATGAAACCGTCGCCTCTTTATGAAAGAGTGGTCGACGTTGCCGAGGAATTAATGAAATTTACACTATTGACCATAGATAAAACCGATTATTTGGTATCAAGATACTCCGAACGAAAAGCGATAAGTGAAAATGGTAAGGTCGAATTATGAGCACACACCCTGTATTTAACCGCCTTGAAGAGGCAGCAAAGAAACGTATCCTCATTATAGATGGCGCCATGGGCACCATGATCCAGCGCTATAAGTTAACAGAGGCTGATTACCGCGGCGAAAAATTTGCCAATTGGAACCAGGATGTCAAAGGCAATAATGATCTGCTCTGCATCACTAAACCAGAGGTCATCAAAGAAATTCATGAGGCTTATCTCGAGGTTGGCGCAGACATTATTGGTACCAACACCTTTAACGCCACCACCATCTCAATGGCAGATTACGGCATGGAAGCAGAAGCCTTTGACATTAACGTTGCCGCTGCCAAAATAGCCCGGCAAGCTGCAGACAAATGGAGTGAAAAAAACCCAGACAAACCCCGCTTTGTTGCCGGTGCCATTGGCCCGACAAACCGCACAGCCTCCATCTCACCAGATGTCAACAACCCCGGCTACCGCAATGTTACCTTCGATGAATTGGTTGAAGCTTATGGTGAACAAACCAGAGGCCTGATTGAAGGCGGTGTTGACACCATCCTAATCGAGACAATCTTTGACACGCTCAATGCCAAAGCCGCAGGCTTTGCGGTTGTCAAAACGTTTAAAGAATTAGAGACCACCCGCCCCATAATGATCTCAGGCACCATCACTGATTTGTCTGGTCGCAACCTATCTGGTCAAACGCCTGAGGCCTTTTATTATTCAATGCATCATCTAAAACCGTTTTCTATGGGGCTTAATTGCTCTTTCGGTGCTGAACAACTACGTCCCGCTCTTCAAGAAATGTCAACCATTTCAGACAGCTATGTTTCAGCCTACCCCAATGCAGGCCTGCCAAATGAAATGGGCGAATATGACGAAACCCCGCAAGAAATGGCTGAGAAAATCGAAAGCTGGGCCAAAGACGGCCTGATAAACATGGTCGGCGGCTGCTGCGGATCAACCCCTGATCATATTAAAGCTATTGTCGAGGCTGTAAAAGACTACCCGCCAAGGCAAATCCCACAAACATCAACAAAAATGCGCCTTTCCGGCCTGGAGCCTTTTATTCATGCTTAAACCTCAGTCCCCTATCCGCAAATCCCATTATCTAGTCAACCCCTATCATCCCGATCCTTCATTCTGTCATCCCGGACTTGATCCGGGATCCACAAGCCCCAGGCACAAAGTTCGCATATTGGGCTGCAAGACGAGAAATCATGCCATCCTCAATGATCCGTAAAAAGGTGAGATTGGATCCCGGATCAAGTCCGGGATGACAAGAGGAAAGGCCAAAATGAGGCGGAAATAATTCCCCTGTAGAAAAGAAACCCTTTTGTTCTAAGTTAAATAGATAGAGTAATTCATGACATCACAAGCCAGTACCACCTTCATCAACATCGGCGAACGCACCAACGTCACCGGTTCAGCCAAATTCCGCAAACTCATCGAGCAAGATGATTATGACGCCGCCCTGTCAGTTGCCCGGAGCCAAGTTGAAAACGGCGCTCAAATCATCGACATCAACATGGATGAAGGCCTGCTGGACAGTGAAAAGGCCATGCAAACCTTTCTTAATCTTATCGCCTCAGAACCAGACATCGCCCGCGTGCCGATAATGATTGACAGCTCCAAATGGTCGGTTATTGAAACCGGGCTAAAATGCATCCAGGGCAAATCGATTGTGAATTCTATTTCGCTGAAAGAAGGCGAAGCCCCGTTTTTAGAACAAGCTGAAAAGATCTTGAACTACGGTGCCGCCACTGTGGTGATGGCGTTCGACGAAAAAGGCCAAGCTGATGTTGCCGACCGCAAATATGAAATTTGCGAACGCGCTTACAAGCTCCTCACTGAAAAAGTCGGTTTTGCCCCACAAGACATTATCTTTGACCCCAACGTTTTTGCTGTCGCCACAGGCATTGAAGAGCATAATAATTACGCCGTTGAATTCATCGAGGCCACCCAGCGCATTCGCGAAAATTTGCCTCATGCCCATGTCTCTGGCGGTATATCAAACCTGTCCTTTTCCTTCCGCGGCAACAATTATGTACGCGAAGCGATGCATTCTGTGTTTCTCTTTCACGCCATTAAAGCCGGGCTTGATATGGGCATCGTCAATGCCGGCCAGCTTATGGTTTATGATGACATCCCCGCTGAACTGCGCGAACAGGTCGAAGACGTCATCCTTAACCGGCGCGATGATGCTACAGATCGTTTGCTGGAAGCTGCCGAAGCATTCAAAGGCGAGGGCGGCAAAAAACAAAAACAAGACCTGAGCTGGCGCGAAGACACAGTGAATGAGCGCATCACCCATGCGCTTGTGCACGGCATTAACAAATTCATTGAAGAAGACACTGAAGAAGCGCGCGCTGAGGCTGAGCGCCCCTTACATGTGATTGAAGGCCCGTTAATGGACGGTATGAATGTTGTCGGTGACTTGTTTGGCGCCGGCAAAATGTTCCTGCCGCAAGTGGTAAAATCGGCCCGGGTGATGAAACAAGCTGTAAATTATCTTTTGCCGTTTATGGAAGAAGAAAAGGCAAAAAGCGGCCAAGCCCAACAATCAAATGGCAAAATCCTCATGGCCACCGTGAAAGGCGATGTCCATGACATTGGCAAAAACATCGTCGGCGTGGTTTTGCAATGCAACAATTACGAAGTCATCGACCTCGGCGTGATGGTGCCGGCCCAAACCATTTTGGAAACCGCTAAACAAGAAAAGGTCGACTGCATCGGCCTTTCTGGCTTGATCACCCCAAGCCTTGATGAAATGGTCCATGTCGCCAGCGAGATGGAACGGGAAAACTTTGACATCCCCCTCCTCATCGGCGGGGCCACAACCAGCCGCATTCACACCGCGGTAAAAATTGACCCCAGTTACGACAAAGGCCAAAGCGTGTATGTAACAGATGCCAGCCGGGCTGTCGGCGTGGTTTCCAAATTGCTGTCAGAAGAAAGCAAAAATTATAAAACAGAGATCAAACAAAGCTATCTCACCTTGGCAGAAAAACACCTCAAAGGCCAAACAAAGAAAAAACGCTTGTCAATCACCGATGCGCGTGAAAACTGTTTTCAAACCAAATGGGACACACTCACCCCAGCAACGCCTGAATTTTTAGGCACCAAAACCTTCATAGATTATGACTTAGGCGAAATCGCCAAATACATAGACTGGACTCCCTTTTTCGCCACGTGGGAGATGAACGGCCAATACCCACGCATATTGCATGACGATAAATTCGGTGAAGCAGCCACCAGCCTTTATAACGACGCCCAAGAAATGCTCACCAAAATGATTGAGGAAAAATGGGTGCAAGCCAACGCCGTCATCGGCTTTTGGCCTGCAAACAGCACAGGCGACGACATCACCCTTTACAAAGATGAAAGCCGCGGGGAACAACTGGCCACCTTCCATACTCTGCGCCAGCAAATCATGCGCGACAATGACCGCGCCAATGCCGCCCTGTCTGATTTTATCGCACCGCAAGAAACCGGCATAAAAGATTACATCGGCGGCTTTGCTGTCACCGCCGGCATTGGCGAAGATGCCAAAGCCAAAGCCTTTGATGAGGCGGGCGACGATTATTCCAAAACCATGGTGAGCAGCCTGGCCGACCGTTTGGCTGAAGCCTTTGCCGAACACATGCATGCCCGCGTACGGCGTGAATTTTGGCCCTATGCCAAAGACGAAGGCTTGAGCAATGAAGAACTCATCGCCGAAAAATACCAAGGCATCCGCCCGGCCCCCGGCTATCCGGCTCAACCAGATCATACAGAAAAAGAAACCCTGTTTGAGCTGTTAGACGCAGAAACCCAAGCCAGTATTGAGCTGACCGAAAGCTACGCCATGTGGCCCGGCGCAGCTGTCTCTGGCCTCTATTTCTCTCACCCAGACAGCTATTATTTCGGCGTTGGCAAAATCGAAAAAGACCAGGTAGAAGACTATGCCAAGCGAAAGGGCTGGAGCT
>JANQQH010000544.1 GCA_028285025.1 Hyphomicrobiaceae bacterium
AGCCCCTTCAACATTCTCAGCTTTATGACCAACAAAAGCTTTGGCGCCCAAAGTCTCAAGCCGTTCCACATTGGCATTGGCCGCCATATCACTACCTTGAACCTGATAGCCCATAGCAAGACACACCTGGGCAATCGCACTCATGCCAATGCCCCCCATCCCAACAAAATGAATTGGGCCAATCTGTTTTGGCAATTGCATCGTTTTATCGTCTCTCCTTAACCAAGCCCAGTCACAAAAGCACCAAATGTCACAACAAAACCAAACATTGTTTAGGCGTGTCTTAGCACCAAATCTGCCAAACGCTCCACCGCTTCTGGCTGCCCTAAGGATTTGGCAGCATTCGCGGCCCTTTGCAAGTCCTCTGGCTGTGCAAAAAACTGCCCTATTTGATCAAGAAAGGCGCGTTTTTCTAACGTTTCTTGGTTTATAATCCATCCCGCCCCAGCATCAGCCAGAGATTTAGCGTTTAACAACTGATCATTATCCAAAGCGTGCGGAAGCGGCACCATTATGGCAGGACGACCACAAACTGCAATTTCAGCCACACTTGACGCCCCTGAACGACAAATAATCAGGTGCGAGTCGGCCATTTTAGCGGGTAAATCATCAAAAAACGCCTCGCATTGCACTTTAATCCCCGCTTTTTCATAAATTTGGCGCACCCGTTCCAAATCTTCGGCGCGGCATTGCTGAACGATAGACAGTTTGCCCCGTTGGTCAGGAGCCATTTCAGCCAAAGTGCTGGGGAAAAAGTCAGAAAAAAACCGCGCGCCTTGTGAGCCCCCAAAAATCAACACACGAAATTCATCAGACAAGTCAGGATAAGGCACATCTTGAACGGCTAACACCTTTTGACGCACTGGATTGCCCGTCATAGTAACTTTACTAAGGTATTTTTCAGGTAGATACTTAACCTGTTTAAACGAAGTGGCAATCACATCCACCCGGCTAGCTAACAACCGATTTGCCCGGCCCATAACCGCATTTTGATCATGCAAACCACAAGCAATACCCAATTGCTTGGCCGCAATTAAAGGCGGAAATGTTGGATAACCACCAAACCCAAGCACAAAATCAGGCTGCAATTTTTTAAGCAACTTCCGCGCCGCCATCACCCCGCGGCCCAAAATCAGGCCCGTTTTAAGCAAAGCAACAGGATTTTTCCCCTTTAACGTGGCAGAGGGCACAACATGCATTTCATCAGCCACCGTTTGGTGAGCAAACTGATCCACCCGCTCATCAGTAACAATATCCACCTGACACCCAGCCCGCTTCAACGCTTCAGTTAACGCAAAAGCAGGAAACAAATGCCCCCCCGTACCACCAGCAGCCAATAAAATCTTCTTGTTCATGTTACTCCCAAACGCCTGAGCCGTGCCTTAATTTCTATGGTGAGAGGTTTGCATATTTAAATCGCTTGTCAAGGATTTCACTTGCGCTCCGCGTCCTTGACAAGCGATTTAAATATGCAAAAATCTAACCATGGAAATTAAGGCACAATCTTGCCAACAGCTTCAAACCAATTCACTTATAGGCCGCCGCCGCGTTAAGGCCAGTGTTATTCCCAACAGCAAACAAGAGCCAATCAACGAGGTTCCCCCATAAGAAACAAGCGGCAAGGTCATGCCTTTGGCTGGAATAAGCCCCAAATTCACACTCATGTGAATGCAAGTTTGCAAAGCAAACAAGAGCATTAAACCAGAGACCGCCAATCGCACAAACCCATCTGCAATCGAGCGTACCCGCACCAAACACAAAAACACAATGCCCGCATAAATCAGCAACAACAACAAACAAGAAAACACCCCAAATTCATCCGCAATGGCGGCAAAAATAAAATCATTATGAGCATCCGGCAAATATTGCTCTGCCAAACTGCCCTCACCCGGCCCACGCCCAAACCACCCGGCTTGGCGAAACGCTTCTAACGCCCGTGAAATTTGATAGTTTTCTCCCAAAGGATCTAGAAAATGATTAATCCGCGACGCCACATGCGGCAAAAACTGATAAGCCAAAAACAAAGAGGCAATGCCCGCCATAAAGAAAAACAGCACCCATCCCCACGCCAAACCACCAAGAAAAAACATGCCCACCCAGGTGGCTGTCAGCAACAGAGTCTGGCCAAAATCAGGCTGTAATATCAACAATAAAGCACACAAAACATAAAACCCGACTGCCAAACTATGCGCGGGCACATCAGCCCGTTTTTGCCCTTCAGAAAACGCCCAAGCGGTCAACACAATAAACACTGGTTTCATGATCTCAGACGGTTGCACAGAAAACCCAAAAAGTCGCAACCAACGCTGAGCGCCATTGAGTTCAGGGCCAAACAACAACACCCCAACCAAACCGACAAGGGCCCCAAAGAACACGAATAAACTCAGCCGCCGAACGCTCTTTTCATTCAGCATAGAGATACCCACCAGTACCGCGCACCCAAGCATGGCAAAACCAATTTGTCGTTTCACAAAATAAAAGGGAGGCAAATCATGGCGCAACGCCACAGGCGGGCTGGCAGAAAGCAGCATCACAATACCAATCACCAGCAACAAGCAGGAGAGCCCCAGCACGCCGCGGTCAACGGTAAACCACCACTCTGTTAAATGGCTACGCTCTGAACGAGACAGCACCATTCTAACTTCTCCTTGCTTTCACTCATTTAAAGTCATCATACAAAATACCGGCCCCAAGAGCATTGATAGCCTCATAAAACGCTTTGCCGCGCACTTCAAAATTGGCGTATTGATCAAAACTGGCCGCTGCAGGAGAAAGCAAAATAACCAGTTGCCCGTTTGGCTTTTCCTTTGCCGTTTCAAAGGCGCGCTGAGTGGCGGTGTTTAAATCCCCACAAAGTTCAAACGCAATGCCCTTAGCTTTTAAAGTCTGGCCAAAATCTTGGGCGGCCTCACCAATAAAAAAAGCATGGGCTACCTGATCCAATCCAGCACCCAAACTCTCAATGCCCCCCTCTTTGGCACGCCCGCCCGCAATCCAATAAATATTTTCAAAACTAGACAAAGCCGTGGCACTCGCCTCAGCATTGGTGGCTTTTGAATCATTAACAAACACGATGGTTTGCCCATCTTGCTCAAACCGCCCGACCTCTTGGCAGCGATGCTCAAGCCCGGGAAAATTTTGAAACCCTTGGAGTAACGCCTCATCATTGTCACACACTTTGTTGGCTAACAAAAACGCAAAGGCCGCATTTTGTGAATTATGCTTGCCTGGCAAAGCCCTGGCACCAGACAAATCAATATCGATGGTTTGCAAACCATTTTCAAACAACACAAATCCGCTCTGGGTGAGCCGCGCCCCTTGCGGCAAATCGCCTTCTGACCCAACCAAACAAACTTGAGCATCCGTCTCCAACTCAGCGGCAATGGCTTGGCAATACGCATCATCAATAGACACAACAGCCCGCCCCGTTTCATCAAGCTGATCAAACACCCGCGCTTTAACATCAGCGTAATGCTCAACACTGCCATGCCTGTCCAAATGATCCGGTGTGATGTTTAAAAGCGCCGCTGCAGTGGGGAACAGTGAGGGGGTTAAATCAATTTGATAAGATGATAGTTCCAAAACATAAATGGTCCCCTGCCCAAAATCGGGCAACTCCAACACCCCAACACCAATATTGCCTCCCATAACAGTGCGGCAACCGGCTTTTTTTAACAAATGGGTGGTCAAAGCCGTGGTGGTAGATTTGCCATTGGTTCCAGTAATGGCAATCACTTTATCATTGGCCCCGCGTGCCAAAAATTCTAAGAAAAACAGCTCTGTATCGCCAATCACAGGGACGTTGGCTTCATGGGCCTTCACCACTGTCCAATGCGGTTCTGGATGGGTTAAGGGCACCCCAGGCGACAAAATAAGGGCCTCAAATTCAGACCAATCAGCATTGGCAAGATCAACAACATTATAACCATTAGCTTGAGCCGCCTGGCAATGCTCGGCCCGCTCATCCCAAACAACAAGATCAGCCCCCCCAGCCTTGAGCGCACGCGCCGCACTCAGACCAGAAATCCCCAGCCCAAACAAAGCCACCCGCTTGCCAAAAAATGTAGAAACCTCAATCATAAAGCTCCCCTCAAAAAATAAGCAGAGATCCAGTTTTCCCCTTAACTTTCATGGTGAGATTTTTGCATTTTTAAAGCCCATGTCAAGGGCCCGATAGGGCTTGTGCAACCCTTGACATGGGCTTTAAAAATGCGAAAATCTTATCATGAAAGTTAAGGGGAAGTGCGCTCAAAACTTAACGCAACTTCAACGTACTAAGCCCAATCAAAGCCAACACCACCGCAATTATCCAGAACCGCACCACGATGGTCGGCTCAGCCCAACCCTTTTGCTCATAATGGTGATGCAGCGGCGCCATTTTAAACACCCTTTTGCCCGTCAACTTAAACGAGGCCACCTGCACAATCACCGACACGGCTTCCAAAACAAACAATCCACCAACAATCGCCAACACCAACTCATGTTTGACCGCCACAGCAATCGCGCCCAGCGCACCGCCCAAAGCCAAAGACCCCGTATCACCCATAAAAATCATCGCAGGCGGGGCATTAAACCACAAAAAGCCAAGCCCAGCGCCAACCAAGGCACCGCATAAAACCAGCAACTCACCGGTGCCAGCCACATAATGAATTTGCAAATAGTCAGCAAATTTCACATGACCCACCAAATAAGCAATTAAGCCAAAAGTAGAAGCAGCAATCATCACCGGCACAATTGCCAAGCCGTCAAGCCCATCAGTTAAATTCACAGCATTGCCC
Source organism: Hyphomicrobiaceae bacterium (assembly GCA_028285025.1). Lineage (GTDB taxonomy): Bacteria > Pseudomonadota > Alphaproteobacteria > Rhizobiales > HXMU1428-3 > HXMU1428-3. The sequence continues at coordinate 4,779 of JANQQH010000544.1, forward strand.
GCCCCAGAGATAACCAAAGCACCAAAGCAAATAAACAGCACCGGCCCAAGGGCAATAAGGGTATCTTTAAAAAACGGCACAGCAAGAGAGGTTGAAAACGGTTCTTTGCCAATAGACATAATCGCAGCACACGCAATCGCGGCAATTAAAATCTCAAGACTCAATCTAATCTTGCTGGAAAAACCAGATGTGCTGCGTCTTGCAACTTTCAAATAATCATCATAAAACCCAATCATGCCATAGGTCAGTGTAACAAACAGCACCGTCCAAACATATTGATTGCGCAAATTCCCCCACAAAATCGTGGCCACAAAAACAGCGGCCAAAATCATCAAGCCCCCCATAGTAGGGGTGCCTTGTTTTTCAATGATATGACGCTCAGGTCCATCTTCACGAATAGGCTGGCCTTTGCCTTGACGCACGCGCAAATTCTGGATTAAACGCGGGCCGAACATAAACACAAAGAATAAAGCCGTCACAATCGCCCCACCGGTTCTAAATGTGATATAACGAAACACATTCAAAGCCCCGAACTGATCCGAAAACGCAACCAATTCATATAACATTGATAACTTCCCCCAATAACCCTTGGTTTTAAGCCTTATAATTATCTTTCAGTCGTTGCACAATATGACCCATCTGACTGCCAAGTGAGCCTTTTACCATAACAACATCACCAGACAGCAACTTTTTTTCCACTAATGAACAAAGGTCTATAGACGTGGCCCCATAGCCGCCTTGTTTTTCTAATGGCAATCTCTCAAACATATCCCCCATCATTGGCCCAGCCGCAAAAACCAAATCAACATCAAGGTTTGCAACTTGGGCAGCAATATCTTGGTGATAAGCCTTTGAACGCGTTCCCAATTCAAGCATATCCCCTAAAACCGCAATACGGCGAGAATAAGCTTCCCCCTGCATCATACTTAAATTTTTTAATGCCACCTCCATAGAAGCAGGGTTGGCGTTATAACTTTCATCAATCAATAAAAATGAGCCATCTGGCAGACGAAGCTCATAGCGCCCGCCGCGCCCCTCAGGCGGTTCAAGGCTTTCAAGCACCTGCGCGGCCTGTTCAACATCGCCGCCCAACAAAGAGACACCGGCCAAAGCACCAATAAAATTAAGCGCAATATGCTCACCTGGC
>JANQQH010000548.1 GCA_028285025.1 Hyphomicrobiaceae bacterium
GACCCGGGGGCGGTACCCGGCGCCTCCACCAACTGCCCATTTTCTAGGTTGCCTCATCTTGGTTTTAAACGCCTTTTATACGATATGTTTTCTGGCACATGATGGGATAAACCGGCAAATGGGCAGTTGATGGGGGCGAAAGAGGATCGACGAGGGTGTAAAGGGTGATCTTTCGCTCGGCATGGTACCACCGTATCGGACCATTTTAGTAGTTGCAAACGACAACTATGCTCCAGTTGCTCAAGCTGCTTAATAGCGGTGATGTGCACTGAAATGAAACTCCTGAACGATTAAGCCCGTTCAGGCGCGGTTTGGAGGCACCGGGCAACAGAAGCCCTCCACTTTACCCTTTAGCCACAAGGCTATTTTTGTTTGGGTAAAAAGGTATGTTTTTCATGAATTATTTTTTTATAGTTCATTAAAAAGCTTATTAGATGAACTCTTGTGACGATATAATATCGCGTATTATTACATTTTGCCTTTTTTAATTTAAAAGGGACAAAGTTAGTAGCAAAGTGAAAAGGCCTTGATTGGTTATGAATGGTTCCACCATTAATTATGAACATCTTGCAAAAGAAGCTCTGCGCTCTATGGTCAAAACCGTATTAGAAAGTGTTGTGGAAACAGGTTTGCCTGGGGATCATCATTTTTATATTTCCTTTCACACCACGGCGCCTGGGGTGAAAATTTCCAACCGCATTAGCGCGCAATATCCAAAAGAAATGACCATTGTGTTACAACACCAATTTTGGGATTTAAAGGTGGAAGAAGACCATTTTGAGGTTCGGCTTTCTTTTTCTAACATTCCTGAATTATTGGTTATCCCTTACAGCGCGGTAAAGGTGTTCTTTGATCCGTCTGTACCTTATGGGTTGCAGTTTGATCAATCCTCGCGGCCAGAGGCGGTTGAAGATAAAAGTAACTTTTTGGAAGATGGATGGCACATTCCGGCTGAAAACAGTGATCAAAACCTAGACGAGATCATCACCCCCCCCCATTTTAAAATGGATGGGTCTTCTACAAGCGGGGACGATGAAACAAAAACGTCCCCGCCTGAGGCGGCAAAATTTATCAAGCCTGAGAACGAGAGCGAGGTTGCTCAAGAAGGAGGCGAAGATGGCCAACCCCGGGTGGTTGAAGACCAAGAGGAGATCTCTTTAGAGCCTTCATCCAAGGAGCTTTCCGATTCAGATGGGGACAGTGATGGGGCACAAATCGTATCTCTTGATGCCTTTCGCAAGAAGAATAATTAAGCCTTTTCGCTTGAAGCTTTTTAACCCTGTGTCCTTAAATATCTAAATCTTGGGCGTATTCGGCGTTTTCAGAGATGAAGGTGAAGCGGCTTTCCGGTTTGGAGCCCATTATTTTTTCCACTGCTTGCAAAGTTATTTGTTCGTCTTCAGTGATTTGGACTTTTAACAGCGTGCGCTGGTCTTTGTTCATGGTGGTTTCTTTTAATTGGGCCGCCATCATTTCGCCTAAGCCTTTAAAGCGTGAAATTTCTATTTTTCCACGGCCTTTAAATTCATCCTGTAACAGCGCGTCTTTATGGGCATCATCGCGGGCATAGAATGTTTTTGCCCCTTGTGCGATTTTGTAAAGAGGAGGCACTGCGAGATAAAGATGGCCTTGCCTCACCAATTCTGGCATCTGGCGGTAGAAAAAGGTGATGAGCAGGGAGGCAATGTGGGCCCCGTCCACATCAGCATCTGTCATGATGATGACTTTTTCATAGCGCAGATCATCAAGCTTAAAATTACGCCCCATGCCACAGCCCAGCGCTTGCACCAAGTCTGTGAGTAATTGATTTTGTGCCAATTTGGCCGCACTGGCATTGGCCACATTCAAAATCTTGCCGCGCAAGGGCAATACCGCTTGGGTTTTACGGTCGCGGGCCTGTTTGGCTGACCCGCCGGCGCTGTCGCCCTCTACTATGAAAATTTCTGTGCCTTCTCGGCCAGAAACTGAACAGTCAGCCAGCTTGCCAGGCAAACGCAATTTGCGGGTTGCGGTTTTGCGGTTGATTTCTTTTTCGCGCTTGCGAC